>CALMMO010000118.1 GCA_937868455.1 uncultured Marmoricola sp. | reverse complement strand
CCACGCCGAACCGCTGCTCCTCATCCACCACGATCAGGCCCAGGTCTTTCATTTTGATGTCTGGGTTGAGCAGTCGGTGTGTGCCAATCACGATGTCGACGCTGCCGTTTGCCAGCCCCTCGATTACTTCCTTGGCCTCGCGGTCGGTTTGGAATCGGCTCAGCGGTTTGATCACGACTGGGAAGCCGCTCATCCGCTCGGCAAACGTCGAGAAGTGCTGCGTGACCAGCAGAGTGGTCGGCACCAAGACGGCCACCTGTTTGCCGTCTTGCACGGCCTTGAACACAGCCCGCACCGCGATTTCGGTCTTGCCGTAGCCCACGTCACCACACACCAACCGGTCCATGGGCACAATGCGCTCCATGTCGCGCTTGACCTCCTCGACCGTGCTCAACTGGTCAGGGGTCTCGTGGAACGGGAAGGCGTCTTCGAGTTCGCGCTGCCAGGGAGTGTCTAAGCCAAACGCGTGGCCTTTGGTGGCTTGGCGAGCTGCATAAAGCTTGATCAACTCTGCAGCGATCTGCTTGACCGCTTTGCGCGCCCTGCCCTTGCGCTTGGCCCAATCTGACCCACCCAGACGGTCAAGACTTGGCTGCTCGCCACCGACATATCGAGTCACCTGATCCAGCGCATCGGCAGGCACATAAAGCCTGTCGGGTGGGAATCCGCGCTTGCTCGCGCCGTACTCCAGCACGAGGTACTCCCGCACCGCGCCTTGCACTTCGCGCTGGGTCATCTCAACAAAGCGGCCCACACCGTGCTGCTCGTGAACGACGTAGTCGCCCTTCTTCAGCTCCAGCGGGTCGATCTGTGCCTTGCGTCGCGTCGGCATCTTGCGCATGTCACGCGTGCTGCTGCGCTGCCCGGAGATGTCTTCGGTGGTGAGGACAAAAACTTTGCTGTGTGGGTCGCTGAGCCCACTAGGGAGCTGGGCTTGGCTCACCGCCACCACGTCTGGCGGCAACTCACTGAGTTCGTCCATCAACCTGGCCGGCACGTCATGTTCGCCGAGCACTTCAACCATGCGCTGGGCTGGCCCATGGCCTTCACTGAGTACGACGATGCGATAGCGCTGGGCCAACTTCGACTTGATATCGGCAATGGCAGCCTCGATATCGCCGCGATAGGGGTCGATGCCAGCAATCCCCAAGTCGCCGTCGACACCAAACTCAGCCTCGTCGAGCCCGAACGGCGAGACGCTCCACCAAGCCTTGCCTTGTTCGATAGCCAGTTCGCGCACATCGCCAAGCTGGCGCAGCGACGCCGCCCCCACGTCGATAGGTGCCGAACCGCCGGCAGCCGCGGCAGCCCAGGAGGCTCCCAGGAACTCATCGCTCGTCGCAACCAGATCATGGGCCCGAGCACGCACGCGTTCGGGGTCGATCACCAACACAGTGGTGTTCTCCGGCATCAATTCGACGAGGAGTTCCATCTCATCGACCAGCACGGGGGCCAACGACTCCATGCCCTCGACCGCGATGCCTTCGGCGATCTTGTCAGTGAGATCGAGGAGTTGAGGGTGCTTCTCGCCCAGGGCGGCGGCACGTCGACGTACCTCCTCGGTGAGGAGAAGTTCGCGACACGGGGGTGCCCACAGGCGGGGCACCGGTGCGATGGTTCGCTGGTCGGCGACCGCAAAGGAGCGGATCTCGTCGACGTCATCGCCAAAGAACTCCACGCGCAGTGGGTGCTCTTCAGTCGGTGGAAACACATCGACAATGCCGCCTCGCACAGCGAACTCCCCGCGCTTTTCCACGAGGTCGACGCGAGAATAGGCAGCCTGGGCCAACTGCCGCACCAAGGTTTCTGGTGGCACCGCGTCACCAACCCGAACCTCGACAGGAGCCAAATCCGCGAGTCCTTTGACTTGCGGCTGCAAGACACTGCGGATCGGTGCCACGAGCACGTTGATGGGGCCGTTGTCTGCATCGGCACCTGGGTGTTTGAGGCGGCGCAGCACGGCCAAACGCTTGCCAACGGTGTCGCTTCGAGGACTCAGCCGCTCGTGAGGGAGGGTTTCCCATGCGGGATAGAACGCCAGCCGAGCCGGGTCGACGACCTCACCCAACACGGCCGTGAGGTCTTCGGCCTCGCGCACGGTGGCAGTCACTACGAGCACGGGTCGGCGAGCCGCCAAGCCTGCGATCACAAAGGGATGCACAGCCGGTGGGCCGGTGAGTTCATGGGTGCGCGCGACGTCAGCATCGGCCAGCGCTTGAGCCAACGCCGGGCTCGTCGCAACTGCCTGCACAAGGCCACTGATGCTCACAACCACTCCTCTTGGCACGGCCAAACACCCCCGATCCACATTGGATAGGGGGTCAGCCGTGCAAGGTCAGTCTAGGTGTTCCAGGGCCCCTCAGGTGCGCTCACCCGAGCCTCGTCGGCGGCCTGGTCGTTGTCTTGCTCCTGGCTTTGGCGTTCGGCCTCGACGCGTCGCAGGTAGTGGTCGACCTCGTCGTCGATGCGAGCCTGGTCCCAACCAAAGACCTCCGCCATCAAAAGGGCTGCCGGGCGTGCCGCGCTGACACCTCGGTCGTCGGTTTCAATCGAAATTCGAGTACGTCGAGCCAGCACGTCATCAAGATGGCGTGCACCTTCATGGGATGCGGCATAAGCGATCTCGGCGGCCAGATAGCCATCGGCACCTTCGAGCGAGTGACCCAGTTCGGGTCGGTTGGACACCAACTCCAACACCTCATCGATAAGCCCGCCATAGCGCCGAAGCAGGTGCTCAATCACGTCCACACCAAGGCCGGATGCTTTAGCGATCGCATCGCGCTGTTGAGTGCGTGTGGCGAACCCTTCGGCACCCATCAACGGCACGTTCTCGGTGATCGATGGGCCGACCTTGTCAAAGGTTGCGGTTGCCAAGTCGACGGCGTCTTTGGCCATCACACGGTAGGTAGTCAATTTGCCACCGGCAATCAGCACGAGTCCGGGCACCGGGCTCACGACGGTGTGCTCACGACTAATTTTGGTGGTCGCTGCGGCGGCGTCGCCGCGGTCGCCATCTTTGGGAACCGTGCCCTTAAGCAAAGGCCGAAGGCCGGCATAGACACCGATGACGTCGCTTCGATCGAGCGGGACCCGCAACAACTTGTTGACGTGCTCAAGGAGGTACTCAACGTCGGCCTTCGAGGCTGCCGGGTGCGCAAGATCGAACTCCCACGGAGTGTCGGTGGTGCCGATAATCCAGTAGTTCGCCCACGGGATCACAAACATCACTGACTTCTCGGTCTTAGTGATGAAGCCGGCTTCAGCCTTGATCCGATCGCGGCTCACCACAATGTGGACGCCCTTGCTGGCCTCGACATTGAGGGCGCCTTCGCCGCCCATGAGTTGCTGGATTTCGTCGGTCCACACACCAGCAGCGTTGATGACCGTGCGGGCTCGCACCTCAAAGTCCAGGTCGTTTTCCAGGTCACGAACATTGACGCCCACAACACGGCCATCTTCGTGAATAAACCCGGTCACCTTGGTGCGGGTCGTGACGTGCGCGCCGTACGTCGCGGCCGTGCGGGCCACGCTCATCACGAGTCGCGCGTCGTCAACTTGGCAGTCGTAGTAGCGGATCGCGCCATGCAGGTCATCGGTGCGAATGTCGGGGGCGATCGCTTTGAGCTTCTTGCGGAACAAGTGGCGGTGCTTGGGCACTCCCATGGAGTACTTACCGGCCATCGCCATGGTGTCGTAGAGCGCGACACCGGCGCCGACGTAGGGCCGCTCCCACGCGTGATGCAGTGGGTAGAGGAAGGGCACCGGGCGCACCAAGTGCGGCGCCAAACGGGTCAACAACAGGCCACGCTCTTGCAGCGCCTCACGCACCAACGCGAAGTCGAACATCTCCAGGTAGCGCAAGCCACCGTGCACCAACTTCGAACTGCGAGAAGAGGTGCCACTGGCAAGATCTCGTTGCTCGATCAAACCGGTGGAGAGGCCTCGGCTGACCGCGTCGAGAGCAATGCCAGCGCCCGTGATGCCGCCACCAACAACGAGTACGTCGAGGGGCCCATCTTGCATTGCGGCCAATGCACGCTCACGAGAAGCCGGACCAAGATCAGCTGAAAATGCCATGGCCTCATCTTCCCATCAGGGGGTGGAGGCATCTGGCAGTGGCTAGTCGCTAGGACTTTGGTGGGCCGGTTGGGCGGGCCTAGTGGCCCCTGATGCGTTTGCCGGTGGCAACCACCTGGGTGAAATAGAGCGGGTGGTCAGAGGTGGCGTTGACGACCCCGTTGTCGAGGCGAACGTGCCCACTGAACTCAATCAGGGGTGAACCCATGATCCAGTCGATGTTGTGCTCCCCTGGTGGGTGACAGCCACCATTGTCACTACCCCCGTCAGAGGCATGCATCGAGGTGTTCATCACCATGGCACAGAAGTAGGTGTTTCGGTCGTTCATGTCGCCCGCGATGATCAGCGGAACGCCAGTCGCGATGATCGCGTTGGCGTCGCGGATCTGCATCGAGACGTTACGGGCACGCCAACCAGCCTGATTGCCCATGCCGAGCACGCCGCTCGCCGGGTTGTGGTAACTGGTCACCCAGAACTCGGCCTGAGTGTCTTTGTCGCGCAACTTCACCAACGGCATGCGTCGGGCTTGACCGCGGAAGTAGTGGTAGGTGCGCGTGGTGCCTGTGACCAACTCAAAGCGACTCTTGCGCCAAATCACCTGATTGTGAGCGTCGCCCTCGCGAGCATTCATCGCTGGGTACATCCCGTAGGTGCCGCCGTAACTACCCAAGATGGCCGCACGCTGGTTGCGTTGCACTTCTTGCAGCGAGGCAACGTCGACGCTATTGCCTTGCAGCAGCGACATCGCCCGAAGCACACGTGAGGCGCCGCCACCACGGTGCGAACTGCCCTGCACATTGAAGGTCGCCATGGTGAACTTCGTGACGGGAATGACCAGAGTCTTCTCGTGCTTAGCGCGCTGCTTGTCGATTGTTTCCAACGCCGCCTGGTGCTGGGCAGCGAGCGCGTCAGCAGTGGAGTCATCCTCTTTGGCGCGACTCGCCGACATTGTGCGGTTCAGACTCGCCACAGTAACCGAGGGTGAGTCCAACGACATCGGATCAGATTTATGTGGGAAGAAGGTGAGTGCGGCAACGCCAAAAAGCGCCAGGATGATCCCGGCGTACGCCACCCCCAGCAGGGTCTTCTTCCGCTGCACGTCCTAAGCCTAACCGAATCGCAACCAGTTCGTTACTTCACATTGAGTGCGTTAGCCAACAACGACTTCGACTCGCTGGAACTCCTTGAGTTCGGTGTATCCAGTGGTCGCCATCGAGCGACGCAAGGCTCCCACGAGATTCATCGTGCCGTCTGCAACACGTGATGGACCGAACAAGATTTCCTCAAGCGTGCCGACCTGATCGAGCGCGACTCGCTCGCCTCGCGGAAGTTCGGTGTGCACCGCTTCGCTGCCCCAGTGGAAGCCGCGACCAGGCGCATCGGTGGCGCGTGCCAACGGCGAACCGATCATCACCGCGTCGGCACCGCACGCGATGGCCTTGGCAACATCGCCTGAGCGACCAATCGACCCATCGGCTATGACGTGCACATAGCGACCACCGGACTCATCAAGGTAATCACGACGCGCAGCCGCAACATCGGCAACCGCACTGGCCATGGGTACGGCGATGCCCAGCACTGTGCGAGTGGTGTGAGCCGCTCCCCCGCCAAATCCGACCAACACCCCTGCGGCACCAGTGCGCATCAAGTGCAGAGCCGCCTGGTGAGTCGCGCAGCCACCCACAATGACCGGGACGTCGAGTTCGTAGATGAACTCCTTGAGGTTGAGGGGCTCGGCATGGGACGAAACGTGCTCGGCACTCACCGTCGTACCCCGAATGACGAACATGTCGACGCCGGCGTCAACGACCGTCTTGGCGAACTCCTTGGTGCGCTGCGGGCTCAGGCTGCCGGCCACCGTGACCCCAGCCGCGCGCATCTGGCGCAGTCGTTCGGTGATCAACTCAGGGCTAATGGGAGCCGAATAGATCTCCTGCATCCGCTGAACTCCAGCCACACCGGCCAGACCCGAGACCTCATCAAGGAGAGGAGTCGGGTCTTCATAGCGGGTCCATAGGCCCTCGAGGTTCAGCACACCAAGGCCACCGAACTTTCCCAACGCAATCGCGGTCTCAGGAGACATCACCGAATCCATCGGGGCGGCCAAGATGGGCAGGTCGAAGCGGTAGGCATCGATCTGCCACGAGAGGTTGATCTCCTCTGGGTCGCGGGTGCGCCGACTCGGCACGATCGCGATGTCGTCAAAGGAGTAGGCCCGGCGGCCGCGCTTGGCTCGCCCGATCTCGAATTCAGTCACGGGTGGATTCTTCCATGAAGTCTGGGTTGGGAAATCTTGGTTGGGTCGGCTTGGGACCCGAGTGCTTTGCCCGGGAGTTTGGCGCTTTGCGGGGGAGATCTCCCCGGCAAAGTGCCAAAGTCACAGGTTTACTTGTGACTTTGACACCCTCAGCGACCCGAATAATTCGGCGCCTCGACGGTCATCTCAACCCCATGGGGATGCGACTCAGTCAGCGAGGCAGAGGTGATCCGCACAAAGCGTCCCTTGTCTTGCAACTCAGCGATGGTGCGGGCGCCGGTGTAGAACATCGACTGGTTCAGACCGCCGATGAGTTGGTGGGCAACTGCCGCCAGGGGGCCTCGGTAGGCCACTTGGCCTTCGATGCCTTCGGGCACGATCTTGTCGTCGCTGGTGACTTCGGCTTGGAAGTACCTGTCTTTGGAGTAGGACTTCTTGCCTCGGCTGCTCATCGCACCTAGCGAGCCCATGCCTCGGTAAGACTTGAACTGCTTGCCGTTGACGAAGACCAGATCACCGGGGCTTTCCTCACACCCGGCTAGTAACGATCCCAACATGACTGCGTCGGCACCGGCCACGATTGCCTTGGCGATCTCACCTGAGTGCTTCATGCCGCCGTCAGCGATCAGCGGAACCCCCGCAGGCTTGGTCGCCAGTGAGGCTTCGTAGATCGCGGTGACCTGTGGGACGCCCACGCCGGTCACGACGCGCGTCGTACAAATGGAGCCTGGGCCGACCCCCACTTTGACGGCGTCGGCGCCGGCATCAACGAAGGCCTGCGCGCCTGCGCGGGTGGCGACGTTGCCGCCGATGACCTGCACGTGCTTGGTGGCTGGGTCGGTCTTGAGTCGCTTCACCATGTCGAGCAATAGGTGCACGTGACCATGGGCGGTGTCTGCGACGAGTACGTCAACGCCGGCCTCGATCAGCCTGGTGGCCCGATCCCACGCATCGCCGAAGTACCCAATTGCTGCCCCGACCATCAGTCGTCCATCGGCGTCGTAGGACGCGTTGGGGAACTGCTCACCCTTGACGAAGTCCTTGACGGTGATGAGGCCCAGCAAGTGATCCTCGGCGTCAACGATTGGCAGACGCTCGCGCTTGTGTTGGCGCAACAACTTGGTGGCATCTTCGCGACTGATGCCTTCGTGGCCGGTGATCAGTGGCATCGGGGTCATCATTTCCCCGACCTTGGTGCTCGCCCACTCGGCCACGGGCGTGAAGCGCAGGTCGCGGTTGGTGATGATGCCAATCAAGGTGTTGGTGGCATCAACCACAGGCAAGCCAGAGACGCGGTATTCGCCACACAAGGTGTCGAGGTCCTCGAGTGTCGCCTCCGGTCCGATGGTGATCGGGTTGGAGATGATGCCGGTTTGGGTGCGCTTAACCAGGTCAACCTGGTAGCTCTGATCTTCGATGGAGAGGTTGCGGTGCAACACGCCCAGCCCACCTTGGCGAGCCATCGCAATCGCCATGCGTGACTCGGTGACGGTGTCCATGGCGGCGGACACCAGCGGCGCTCGGATCGAAATCTGGCGCGTCAACCGCGTGGTCATGTCGATGTCGGTGGGCGCTAAATCAGTCTCACCCGGCAGCAGCAGCACGTCGTCGTAGGTCAGCCCTAGGGCTGCGAACTTCTCGGGGAGTTCTGAAGTCATCTCGCCTTCCGGGGCCGCTCAACACCAAAGCCGCAGTCTAATCCGTGGGCCGTTGACTCCTGACCAGCACGGACGCGATGCACCTCACGTGACACTGCGGGTAGCCACGAAGTATTCACCGATCACGTCACCGAGCAACGTGCCAGCCGTGACATCGGTTGGGTAGTGGCCAGCCATATAGATCCGACTGAAGTCGATCTGCGATTGCATCCAGGAGTACTCCGCGTCTCGATGCGCATCACGGCTAGCCAAGAACACGCGGCTCCCGGCAGCGGCGGCCGCATGGCGAGAGGGGTAAGAGCAGGGGCACTTCTGGCCTGGGGTCACGGTGTGATCTGGTCGCAAACTCGGCTGCACGACGTACGGCGCATTGGAGCCGAACTTTGCCCCCAAGTCATCGGCGACCTGCTTGGTCATGGAGAGCAGGTCCTTTTCATCAGTCTTCAAAGCATCGCCTGAGGCTGGCTTCATCAACTCGGCCTGATCGTGGGCATAAAGCTTCCAGATGTCCTTCTTACCAAAGGCTTCTAGCCAGGTCGCAGCAGCCACGCCTGACTTGGTGCGCTGCTTGAACCAGTCTTGATTTACGCGGATCTCGCTGGCCAGGTTGCTGGGCGGACCAGGGAAGCGGCCCTCGAGCCAGGTGATGAATGCCTGGTCATCTCTAGTGGTGCCGTGCACCTTGGTCCACTCGGCAAACATCGCCTCAGCTTGAGTTGTCTGGGCATCGTTGGCGGTTTGGGTCGCGCTGACTTGAGCCTCGGCAAACAGTGCCGGTGGCGGAGACGCCGCGATCCGATCCTTGGCGTTGCCGAATCCCAGTGCAGCTAGCGCACCTGGGCCGAAAATCCCAGCCACGATCGCTAGGGCCGCCGCTATCGCCACGAGCACGTAGCGTCGCGGGTGAGCGGTCAGTGGATTAGTCATCTTGATCCTCCTTAGTGGCCCACGAGTTACTCGCAGGCACGGTGCGTCGTACGTCAACCACAGTCCGACTACGCACGTAGTCGACTGAGCGCACCGCGACTCCCAGAGGCTCCGACCCCAGGTGCTGGGTCACCATCTGCGCCAAGGCATCGGGGTCTGCCTCTGCCTTCTTCAGCGTCATCCGAACCACCTCAGTGCCTAACCGCTGACGGGTGTCATCGACTAGCCACACAGCCAAGATGAGCACTCCATCGAGCACGGCAGCCATCCACAACGCTGAGCCAGGCAACGCGTTGACCAAGGCGAGCACTAGGGCTGTGAACGTGTAGGCAATGTCTTTGATGGTGAACTGGGTCGAGCGCAGCCGCACGAGTGAGAGCAGTCCGAAGAGTCCAAATCCGACCCCGACAGGGAAGTCCCCCGAGGCAATGGCCACCATCGCTGCGAAGAGACCGATATTGAGCATGGTGAAGACCATGGTCATCTCGGGCGCTGAGGCGTGACGACGGTAGAGCCAGCCCACGAGCAGTAGGAGGCTCAGTACGTCGAGGCCAAGGCCGACCAAGTTATGTGCCATGTCATGCAACGTAGGTGCCTCGTATGAAGAAACTCTGAATGATTCTCCTGGTCAGGCGACCTACGATCGCCGGTGTGCACATCGTCGTCGTCGAAGACCAACAGCGCATGCGTGAGTTGGTCTGCTCCTACCTCACCGAGTCTGGGCTGAGCGCCACCGGATGCGCCGATGCCGAGAGTGCGCTCATCGCGATAGGTGATCGCGATGCCGACGCCGTCGTACTCGACTTGATGCTGCCCGGCATGAGCGGCCTCACCATGTGCCGCACACTGCGCAAGCTGGGCAACGACATTCCGATCTTGATGTTGACCGCCCGCGGATCGGTTGCCGAGCGAGTCCAGGGACTAGAGGCGGGAGCAGATGACTACCTCATTAAGCCCTTCGCGCTCGAAGAACTGCTAGCACGCGTGAGAGCAATCACCCGACGCAGAGAGCCGACTAGTGCTGCGTTGGTGGCAGGAGACGTTGTGCTTGACCCCCAGTCCCGGCGGGTCACCGTCGCTGGCATGCCAGCAAAACTCTCGCGCCGAGAGTTCGCGGTGCTCCAAACCTTGATGTCCCCGCCTGGTCGCGTGGTCTCCCGCTTGAGACTGCTCGATGAGGTCTGGGATGAGGAAACCGACCTTCGTAGCAATGCGATAGAAGTCCACCTCTCTCGGGTGCGCCACCAACTTGAGTCATCAACCAACGTGCAGATCACCACGCTGCGCGGCGTTGGCTACCGCCTCGACGTGCGCCGATGAAACTGCGCCGCCGCATCGGCACCCGACTCGTGTTGGCGGTGATTGCCGCCATGTCAGTGGTGCTCACAGGGGCCGGGGCCTTCGTCTATTGGCGGGTCTCCTACGCACTTGACCGTCAGCTCAACCAGGACCTGACTGCATATTCCGAACTCGTCGCCACCGCCGTGCACCAAGGCTCTGCACTGCCCAGCGGCCCAGGCGAAACCGTGCAGGTCTACAGCCCGAGTGGCCAGTTGGTAGAGAGTTCACCCGATAGCCCGCCGCCCCTCGTGAGCGTCGATGACGTGCGCACTGCGACCTCACGACCTCGAGTGATCGATATTGGAACGTTCGTCCCCGCAGTCAAGGTGGCCTTCAGGGTGTCACTGATGTCGGTGCGCAGCCCTCACGGCAGCGTCGTTGTCGCGGCCGGCATCAGTCGCCAAAAGCATGATGAGGCGCTGCGTGAACTCCTTCTCCAACTGTTCCTCTCTGACATTGCCACGATCGTGGCCGCCGGCTTTGTGGGATACGGCGTTGCCCGAGCCGCCCTCGACCCCGTGGAGCGCTACCGCCTAGCTGCCAAGGCGGCCTCAGGATCGGCGAACACCCGCTTGCCGGTCGATTCAGATCGCGATGACGAACTGACACGACTCGGACACACCTTCAACAGCCTGCTCGCTGAGATTCAAGATTCCCAAGCCCGTGAGCGCAGGTTCCTCAGCGATGCCGCCCACGAACTTCGCACCCCACTGGCGGTGCTCGCCGCCGAGTTGGAGTGGGCCCAACACCGCCCGCGCAGTTCGCAACAGATGAGTGAGGTGATGTCGTCGTTGGGCTCCCAGGTTCACGGGCTCATCGACCTATCCAACGCGCTGCTTGATCTTGAGGAACTGCGCGCCATCAACATCCACGCGCAGCCCATTTCCTTGCGCTCTCTGGCACTTCCCGAGCTGGACGGCCGCGTGCTCGTCAACGTCCTACCCGACGTCGAAGTCACCTGTGATCGCAGGTGGGTTGAGGTTGCCCTAGCAAACCTGGTGCGCAACAGCGAGAAGTACGGCGCTGGCACCATCACCGTGAACGCCGCGATGTCGAAATCTAAAGTGACCTTCGTGGTCGGCGACGAAGGTCACGGGATCACCCAGGAGTTCGCTGAGCGCGCCTTTGAGCGGTTCAGCAGAGACGAGCCCTCTCGCACGAGCCCTGGGCACGGTTTGGGACTCGCAATGGTGAAAGCGGTAGCTCAGGCCCACGGCGGCTCGGCTTGGGTCGACAAACGTGGGCGGGTCAAGTTTTCGGTGGCCACCACCCAATCTTGAATGCAGGTTAAGGCGAACTTGAGCCGCTCGGAGGTGGCATAGAAGCATCGGATCCGCTACCTCAGGAGGAATCATGCTTCGCCGCCTGCCACGCATCGTCGCCATCTCATTGGCTGCCGCCGCGATGGCCCTACCTGCACCCGCAAACGCCGCGACCGGGCATCGGTCGTTTACCTGCACTGGCACTCCCGCTGAACCCTCGACCACCCGCACCGTGACTGGTGTGATCGGCAGGAGCGGCCTGATGCGCCACGTCACCGTGTTGGACGCGGCAGGCTCTGTGCTCAGCACTCGCCAGCACCCGCGGCGCGTAGGCATGTCGCGGTGGCACGTCGGTTACGTCGACCGAGACATCACCGGCGCGAAGGTGCCGGACCGATACGTGCTTTCAGTCCCGCCGAAACTGCCCGGAGGTGGCGGGTACTTCGACGCCACGCTGGTGATCGAGTTCGCGGCGGGAGGCAACTGGCAGATCTCGATGTTTGACTGCCAGGTGAGCGGAGGGCCGACCCAGGTCGGAAACGGCCGCACGTTTGCGTGCACGGTCGTCCCTGGCGAGCCTGGTACCAACTACGCAATCTCCGGGCGACTCAACCGCCACCATCAGCCTGCGCGCGTCAGGGTCGTCGAGAAGGCGCTGGGTGTTGACCTCACCCGTCCAGGAACCGCAGCGCTCATTGGCACGGTGGCCGCCTCGCCTTGGCACTCGGGATACACAGATTGGGACATCACCCAAGCCAACCCTGAGGGCAACTCCTACACACTGACTATCCCGCCCGTAATCGCTGGCACCGGGGGCTACTTCGACGCTGAGTTCATCGTCGATTTTGGCGCTGGAGGGTCACTCCAGACCAGCGCTTTCGACTGCTCGGTCAGCTAGCTCACAACGCTTAGGAAAAAGCACTCACCCCGCCCGGATCGGGCGGGGTGAGTGTGGATGAATCAGTGGCCGTGGCCGTGCCCGTGGCCTGCGGCCGGGGGCTCTTCTTCTTCGGGCTTGTCGACGATCAGGGTCTCAGTCGTCAACAGCATGCCTGCGATCGAGGTGGC
>CALMMO010000117.1 GCA_937868455.1 uncultured Marmoricola sp. | reverse complement strand
CCACTCCACTCCAGCACCTCTACGCCTTCGGCTTGAGGTACCTCCGTTGCGTTCCGAAAACTGTCGGTCCCCACGCCGCCAGCTTTCCTCCACTCCACTCCAGCACCTCTACGCCTTCGGCTTGAGGTACCTCCGTTGCGTTCCGAAAACTGTCGGTCCCCACGCCGCCAGCTTTCCTCCACTCCACTCCAGCACCTCTACGCCTTCGGCTTGAGGTACCTCCGTTGCGTTCCAGAAACTGTCGGTGGTCGAACGTATGTTCTATTCATGACCACCACGACCTCCCCCGACGAGCGGCCCTGGCTGGTGCGCGAGGTGGCTGCGTTGCGCGAGCAGACCACCCAACTGTCGGCTGCTTCGGTGTGGAGCATGTCCGATCGTGATGTGGCTGAGGTCGCGATCGAGCTTGACCAACTCGTGGGTCAGCTCAATGAGTTGAAACTTCGCTGCCTCAACCAGGTTGCTCGCACTGATTTCCCCACGGCAGCGGGTGCAGTTGATGTGGTGGCTTGGTGGCAGCGCACGACTCGTCGTACTAGTGCAACCGCACGCAGTGACCTGCGACTCGCCCACAGCCTCGATCGCGACGAACCACTTGCCCAGGCAATGGCAGCCGGCGCGCTCCTGCCCGACCAGGCCACCGTGATCGCCAAGGTGACAAGTGATCTCGGCACAGCCGAGGTGCCGCCCGAGGTGGTGAGCCAAGCTCGCGACTACCTGCTGGAGGAGTCCCGCAACCACGACTCGCGCGTGTTGCGCAGACTTGGGCAACGCGTGCTCGAATACGTCGCCCCCGACCTCGCCGATGAGCACGAGCGCCGACAGATCGAGGCCGAGGAGCGCGAGGCACTCACCAGGGCGTCGTTCTCGATGCAAGACCTCGGCGATGGCACCTGGCGCGGGCGATTCATCCTCCCCGACCTGCAAGCTGCCATGCTGCGCCGCGCAGTTGAGGCACTCAGTTCCAAACACCGCGAGCAAGGTCGCCGCGCAACCGAGTTCCAGACCAGACTTGGCCTCGCCTTTTGTGAGTACGTCGAAACCCAAAGCCAGTCCCACACCCAGGCCGGTCTCCCGGCCACCGTGGTGATCACCACCGCATTAGCTGACCTGCAGTCGGGCGCCTCATGCGCCAGCCTCGACACTGGCGAACGCATCAGCCCTGGGCAACTGCGTCGCCTGTGCTGTGGTGCCGGACTAATCCCTGCAGTGCTCGGAGGAGCATCACAACCTCTCGATGTCGGCCGCGAGCGGCGCCTGCACACCAAGGCCATGCGAGTGGCGCTCCACGTTCGCGACGGCGGCTGCACCGCCCAAGATTGCGACCTACCCGTGTCGCGCTGCCAAGCCCACCATGACCCCAGTTGGTCCCAAGGTGGCAACACCAACGTCAAAGACGCTCGTTTGCTGTGCTGGCGACACCATCGATACGCCCACGACCCGCACTTTGAGCAACGACACCAACCCGGAGGCAAGATCAGCTTTCACAGGCGGGCGTGAGGGTTAGTTGATCGTGACAAAACTCGCATAGTTGTCCGAGCAGGCCCTTAGTATCAAATATGAGCCAAATTGATGGGCCCACTGTGTTCCGCGACGATGACGCCGGCTACTTGCGGTGGATTCTTGACAATCCTTCCGGGCTAGTGCTCAACAGTCGAAGAACACCAACCCCTGACTACCTGGTCCTCCACAAAGCAACGTGCGGATCCATTTCAACAACGTCGGGCAACACCTTTATGGGCAGTTACATGAAGATTTGCGCTCACGACGAGTCTGATCTCGAACGATGGGCACATAAC
>CALMMO010000116.1 GCA_937868455.1 uncultured Marmoricola sp. | reverse complement strand
TTCCCGGCATCGCTATTTGGGCTGAGGAATTGTGGAAGTGTCTCCAGGTCCAAGGTCCACCTGCGAGCGCACTTAGGTAGCCATTGAAGGCCAGGTTCCACACAACTTCCATGATCGGGAACCGCCCGATGACGGGAATCTTTGGCAACCCTTCAACCGAGGTGGTGGCCAAGTAGATCCCGAGGTAGGTGATGAACAGCAGCGTGTAGCTGAGCACTCCAACCCGGTATGCGTTAAAGCTAAATTTGATCCGGGACAACAACGTGGAGCCTTCGGCAAACCAGGCGATGCTGACCAATGCCAACGCGCCGAATGTCAGCAAAGTCTTCTCATTGAAGACCAGGCCGAAGGCAAGCACTAGGCACACCGCAAGAACGTGCCGCTTTCGATGCGTGCGCAAGTACCAAAGATGGAAGTACGTCGACCACACCAAGGCAACTGAGAGTGGAAGCAGGTTGATCCCTGCCGCCCACCAGATTGTCGGCGGTACGCTGCTGGCGGTGAACAGGTAGATCGCCAATGGGGCCAAGATTCCCCATCGCCCACCCATGTGCTGGAACAGCAGCAGCAGTAGTCCAATCGAAACAACCGCCTGCATCACGAAGAGTTCACTGGCAGGCAGCCACCATTGCCAGGGCGCCAGTTGGTCATTAAGCCCTGATAAGTAGAAGGCGCCAGGCATCCGGTGCCCGAAGTAGTTGGTGAACACTCGGTCCAGCAGCGGGCGGTTTTCTCGCATGATCGAGATGAAGTTGAAGTCGTCGATCGTGAACCACGAGTTGGCAAAGCCATATGCGCGGTAACCCAGGTGCAGGGCCACGAGTGCGAAGCCTGCTAACAGCACCCGCGAAGGTCGCGTCGCGGGGACACTGGTCGCGCTCATGGCGATTCGACGGCCTTAGGTATACCCAAGGTGCCGCCGGTCACACAGACCCCGTCGTCAGCCGAAGAGACGGACACGGACATCGCATCAAACTTGCCTTGGGCCTTAAAGAACACGCCGTGCATGCCTGCGGGCAGATTGAATGTGTAGTGCTCTTGACCTATGTAGAGGTTCATGTCGCTGTCGCGCTGGGCGATGTACTCGAGGCGAACCCACCAGCCATCACCGCTAATCGGGCCGTCGAAGGGAATCCGGGTCGAAGACGTGCCCAGTTTGTATCCGCAGCCTTCCGTGTGAACGATTTGGCGCGCAGGCTCCAGCAAGACCGGACTGACCGTCCCGGTGGAATCAAGGGCGTACAGGCTGTCGATAGTCGAGTCGGGGTAGGTCAGCGGCAGTTTCAATTGACGAAACACGTGGCTGTAGATGTTCTCGGGAAACCGATAGGACCACATGATGGTTTGCGGGAGGCCAAGATCGGCCATGGGGACCGGTTTGTTGGGCGCTGCCTTACTTGAGTTGATCAAGTTGCCGAAAAACGCTGGTGCCGCATTGCTCTTCTCCCAACCAGTCATATAGGTCGTCGTGGAGAAGAGGCCTGCGGCCGCAACGACTGCAGTGACCCCTTGAATGATCGAAGGGGACTCGTAGGACAAGTCGGCGCCTTCTCGAAGTTCGACGGTTTGAACTGCCCCTAATAAGGGCAGGTAGGCCAACCCAATGCTCATCAGCCACAGCAAGGAGTTCTCCGTCTGGTAGCGGTACTCCAGGCCAACAGCAGGTCCAACGATGTTGGCGCGAGTTGCCGACAAGATCACAACATTGGCCACCAACCCAAAGGCAATAAGGATCCAAGCCCGTCGGGTGCGTATGCGCGTGCGGTGTGCACCATAGACCAGCAGACCGATGCACGCCCAGGCGCCGAGAACAACTAAGTCAGAGGGGTTGGCGATCGGTCCGCCGCCAAGGGCCTCCCAGTTCAAAGGTCCACCCACTGCGGCGGTCGGGAAAGCCCGCCCAGCCAATGTCTGAAGCATCGGGGTGGCCACCAGGTCTCCTGCTGGCTTCTCCACTCCAGTGACAAAGTGCGCATAGATAGCAAGGAATCCCGCGCTTAAGGCACCATAAGCAACCATCGCGGGCCGATAGTTTTCCCAGAGGTACTGAATCCTGTGAGTGAGTTCGCCTCGGCTAAACCAGCCCAAGGCAACCAGCCAAAAGATCGGCACCAACATCAGACTCTTCTCGTAGAAGCACAGTGCCACCGCGACCAAGGCCAGGCTCGTGATCAACGAGGAGCGACTCTTGGTCCGCAGGTGAGTCAGGTGCGCAGCCAACCCAAAGGTCAACGCGATCTGCATTGGCAGTTGGTTGATCCCTGCGGCGTACCAAATGCCGGCAGGGAAGGTGAAGACCAGCGTGAGATAGCCAATCAGCAGGGGCAGGATCGCCCTGCGGATCCCAAACGCAGAAACGAGCAACTTCAACATGCCGATAGCCGCCACAATTTGCATGACGAGCAAAACCGATGACCATGCCGACCACCGGTAGGGGAACCAGTGGTTGAGTGCCCAGGTGATCAAGAAGCCAGCGGGCATGAAGTGCCCGCCGTACGTCTCGCTGAGATAGGCCCACCCAAAGGGCATGTTCGAGGCGCGTGACATGAAGGCGAAGTCGTCCATCATGAACCACGAACCGGTCAGCGCCCACCACCGGAAGATGCCGAAAAGCCCGATGAGGACGAGCCCTTGGCCGATGACTGCATCGGAGCCCGAGAGTGGGTGGATGCGTTGTAGCCAGCTGTTTAGTCGCTGCATCGAGCCACGTTTGGCCGCCGAATCGTGGGTTGGCTGGTCAGTGCTCACGGCGAGACTCTAAGGCATGAAGCCACTCGATCTTGGGCGCATGAGGCACATCACACGCGCAGGTTGCTCAGGCGCGAAACAACTCGACTTGGTGACAATCTGAAACGGATTGCAGTTTTGTCTGATGTAGCGCCAAATTTCACTGCTATGGTACGCCCAGTTTTGTTACCCATGAGTGAAAGCCTGAGGAGGCGTCGGGATTGAAGGGCAAGATCTATTTGGGGTGGGTGCTCCTTCTTGTGGGCTCGCTTCTACTAGCCACTACAGCACTCGTAAAGTTTTGGGTTCCGGGCCAGGTGCTTCAGGTTCCCAAAAACGTAAACAGCGTCACTCGCCTAGAAGGCATGGTTGACAAACTCAACCCCGCCACTGGGAAGTACGAGACCGGAATGCCAGTCAAGGTCACCAGCGTGACCAAGGTTGACCCGAAGGCCTCAGACGACGATGTCGTCGCATGGGTGAACACCACCTGTGTGAACATCGACCGCGACAACCCCGCCGACTGCCTCAAAGGCACCGACGAGCGGGTCGTGAGCAACAGCATTGATGTCTTCGCAACCGATCGCACCACGGCTGTGGCCGTTAACGGTGACAAGTACCTCCCGCCGACTGCAGAGCCGAAGGAAGGTCTGGTCAACAAGTGGCCATTCGAGGCCAAGAAGAAGGACTACCAGTACTGGGACGGTCTCTTGAAGAAGACCGTGACCGCGAAGTACGAAGAGACCCTCGACATGGACGGGCTTGAGATTTACAAATACCACGTGTCAACGCCTGCAACGGCCGCCGAAGTTGCCGACGGCATCCAAGGCACCTACGCCAGCGACAAGGTCATGCTGGTGGAGCCCTTGACGGGCTCGATTGTCAACCAGATCCAAGACGAGCAGCGGACCCTTGAAGACGGCACCAAGGTCTTGAACTTGCACATCGAGTTCACCAAGGCCCAGGTCGCTGCCGGCATCAAGGACGGCAAGGCAAACGTTGCTCAACTCAACACCGTCTTGAACCAAGCCCCCAAGTGGGCTGGCATCGGCGGACTGGTGTTGTTCTTGGCTGGTTTGCTGCTCGTGCTTCGCGCTGCCAAGCAGCGCAAGGCACTGGAGGCTGAAGAAGAGGATGAGCCAGCGGCTCGAGTGACTCTGACTAAGTAATGTGTTGGTAGGCCTCTAAGCCAGAGGCACACCTGGAGCGCGGTAGGTCCAACCTGCCGCGCG
>CALMMO010000115.1 GCA_937868455.1 uncultured Marmoricola sp. | reverse complement strand
AGTTCGGGCAGTGGCCAGCGCGCCGCGACCACGTCGCTCATCCGACGATCAAGTCCTTCGCAGGCCACGGGGCCGTGTTCCAACACCAGCGGCACTGCGTCGGCTGCGGTGGCCATGTCGGGGTAGCCAATGACGACCAATGCCTTTGCCCCTGGCTCCTCGACGAGGTTCACCGTCGCGGAGGTGACGATGGCCAAGGTGCCTTCGGAGCCCACCAAAAAGCGCGCCAACGACCGGCCCTGCTCGGGCAGCAAGTGCTCTATCGAGTAGCCAGAGACCTGGCGTTTGAATCGGCCAAACTCCGTGCGGATGAGCCCGAGGTTGGCATCGACCAGATCACCCAGTTGTTTTGTCACCGCTGCGACGTCACGCCCATCGGCCAACATCGCCGTCAGGTCCACCAGGTTGTCGCTTGTGCGCCCGTATCCCAAGGCCCGCGATCCGCACGCGTTGTTGCCGATCATGCCGCCGACGGTGCACCGGGTATGGGTGGAGGGGTCTGGGCCGAAGCGCAGTCCGTGACTCGCGGCGGCCTCTTGGATCCGCGCGTGCACAGTGCCGGGTAAAACGGTGGCTGTGCGGGTGTCTGCGTCGACCCGCACTGCACTAAGCCGGGTGGTGTCCACGACGATTCCCGGGCCAACGGCGTTGCCTGCGATTGAGGTACCAGCCCCGCGCATGGTGATCGCGGTTTCACTGGCCCGCGCCACCGCAAGCACCCCTTCGAGTTCGCTCACCTCGTGGGGGCGTACGACGACCCGAGGCAGCACCCGATAAAGCGAGGCGTCGGTGGCATAGAGCGCCTGAGCCAGTGGGGAGTCATCCACTCCACTCACCCCTGCACGACGCAGCGCTGCCGTCACGTCAGAGTTGGGTCTAGTCACGTCTGGCATTGTCTCAAGTCATCACTTCGGCGGGCGCCCAGTCAGGCACACCCTACGGCCCAGGTCCACCCGCCGAGACCGACATAGAGTTGACGAATTCTTTGACCAAGCCCACCGATGTATCAGAGATGACAGGTCTGCATGACAACCGATTCGCGTCACATCCGAACGGCCACCACCTCCCGTGGTGATCTTGTGCTCCGCAGCCGATCTGACGGCGCCTTGGAACTGCGCGTCAACGGAGTCTTCGTGATGGACACTGTCAAGACCTCCTCGGAGATCGCCCTCGCCACCGCAAGCTTGGCCCACGTCGATCGACCAGACCGGGTGCTGATCGGCGGACTGGGCCTCGGGTTCACCTTGCAGGCGGTAATCGCCGATGAGCGCGTGCGGCGGGTCGATGTCGTTGAGATCGAAGATCCCCTCATTGATTGGATGCAAGACGGCACTGTGCCTCACGGCTCCGCGCTGCTCGCTGACCCACGCGTGGCCGTGATCGCTGGGGACGTGGCTCGGGTGATCGAAACTGCTGAGGCGTCGTACGACTTGATCTTGCTCGACACCGACAACGGGCCTGGCAACTTGGTTCACCAAACAAATGCCGGCCTCTACGAGTCACCGCTGCTACGAGCCTCGGCCAGCGCGTTGACCCAAGGTGGCGTGCTCACGATCTGGTCATCGCACCTTGCACCCGATCTGGCGTCGGCGATGAGTGGGGTCTTCTCGACCGTCACGCAGACCAGTTATCCGGTGGTTTTGGGCACCCGGCAGGAGAACTACTGGCTCTATGCGGGCAGCAAAGGTTAGAAGTTCGTCACGTACGGCGGCACAATGCGGGACATGTCTATCACCATGAGCCCCTACCTCAACTTCCCGGGCAACAGCCGCGAAGCAATGACGCACTATCAACAGATCTTCGGCGGCGACCTCAATTTCTTCACCTTCGGCGACTTCGGGATCACCGACTTCCCCGCCGATGGCACCATGCACGCCGCACTGACCACGCCGCACTTCACCCTCTTTGCCTCTGACGCCATGCCCGGCGCCGAGGCCACCTGGGGCGGCACCCGCAACTACATCTCATTCATGGGCGACGACCTCCCCACCCTGACCACCTGGTTCAACGCCCTCGCCGAAGGCGGCTCCGTCGGCCAGCCCCTAGAGCGCCAAACATGGGGCGACGTCTACGGCATCGTGATGGACAAGTACGGCATCGAGTGGATGGTCAACTGCGCCGCACCCGAGTAACAAGGGCGCCCCGCGAAGCAAACGAATCCCAAACGGGAATCAAGCCCTAGCCCGGCACTGCCAACCCAAAAATCCAAACCGGGAAAGAAACCCCAGCCCGGCACCCGAAAAACCCAAGAGGGAAACCCAGCCCGGGAACTCAAAGCTCCAAACCAGGAAAGAAACCGCAGCCCCGGAACCCAAAGGTCCGAAACGGGAAACGGAACCCCAACCCCGCAGAGCCAAACAAAAAATTGATTACTAAGTAAAGACGGGTCAAACCGTGTCAGTCGCAAGGCGCGGACGGCGAAGGCGTGCTCCATGCACGCCGAGTCGGCCGTAACGCGGCGAATGGCATGGTTTCACCCGTCGCAGCTCAGTACCAGCCGTGGCCGGATTTGAACCCCCAGGCAGCGCAAGCCGAGCCGTAGCGGTCGCGGATGTAGCCCAATCCCCAACGAATTTGGGTTTCGGCACTGTTTTGCCAGTTGGGTCCGGCTGAGGACATCTTGGAGCCAGGCAGGGCTTGGGGGATGCCATAGGCGGAAGAGTGGGGGTTGTCGGCGTGGACGTTCCAGTTGGATTCTTGGGTCCAGATGCGGTCGAGGCAGGAGAATTCTGAGACTTTCAGGCCGTATTCGGGCATGAGTGCTCGGGCGAGGATGCGGGGGTCGGCGTTGCTGCCGTTGATTTTTTCGCGGCCGGTGGTGGCGGCGCCTGCGGTGCTGGCGAGCATGTCGACTTTGGCTTGGTCGGTGTCTGTGCGGAGGTCGTCTGAGGAGCGCGAGACGGCTTGGGTGCGCTCGGCGAGGTCGTCGGCGGTGAGGGTGCGTGGCTGGAAGAAGTCAGCGGCAGCGGCTGTGCCGGTGAGGCTCGTGGCCGCGACGCCGCCGGTGACGACATCTCCGGTGGTGGCTGCTGCGACGGCGGAGTACCTCAGCGAGGTGCGTTTGGGTTTTTCCGCGCGGTGAGAGGCTCGGTGCCTTCGCCCTCTCCGAGCC
>CALMMO010000114.1 GCA_937868455.1 uncultured Marmoricola sp. | reverse complement strand
AGTTCATCTGCGAGTTCTCGCAGGTCACTGGAGCCGATGGCCGCACCCGTGAAGGCACCTGCTTCACCAAAGCGCTTAGCCTCGTTAGTCAGCCTCGCCGACCAGCGCGAGAGGGTCGATCCGGCCACGAGCGCCCCAACGGTTGCCACCGCACCAGAGACCACGGCCACCAACAAGATCACCGAGAAGTCATGCTCAGAGAGGAACATCGCTTGTGCCGTGCCGAGCATCGCGGCCAAAACCGCCGCTACGGCTATCAGAGTCAGTGCGGCAAGTTGGGATCTAAACGAGCGACGTCGCAGCGCCGCCCAAGCAAGCAGCAACCCCAGCAGCACCGTGCCCAGCGACCAGGCACCAGCGATGAGAACGATGAGCAGTTGGTCCTTGGTCATGACGCGCTCAACTCCCATCGATAGCCCACGCCCCACACCGTCACCAGGCGAGTCGGCGACTTGGGGTCGACCTCGATCTTTTCGCGCAACCGCCGCACGTGCACGGTCACCGTCGATTGATCACCAAACGACCAGCCCCAGACCCGCTGCAGCAGGTCATCACGCGAGAAGGCCACGCCGGGGTTGGACAAGAGGAACTGCAAGAGATCGAACTCTCGGGTGGTCAGATTCAACGCCTGATCGCCAAGTCGGGCCTCGTGCTTGGCCGGATCAATGACCAGGTCGCCATCGACTAACCGATCAAGGCTTGGAGCCGAGCGCTCTTTGGCGCGACGCAGCAGCGCACTCACCCGCAGTACCAACTCGCGGGGACTAAACGGCTTCGTGACGTAGTCATCGGCGCCGTGCTCCAAACCGACGACGCGGTCGGGTTCGGCACCTAAGGCGGTCAGCATCACGATGGGTACGTCGGCGCCGGCACCTGGGGTGGCCCGGAGTCGACGGCACACCTCAAGTCCGTTGATGCCGGGCATCATCAAGTCCAAGACCACCAGGTCAGCAGGGTCTTCGCGCATCAAGGCGAGCCCCGTGGTTCCGTCAGCGGCCTCGACCACGGTGTGGCCCGCGGCGCGCAGATAAGAGACAACGACCTCGCGCACCGTGACGTCGTCTTCAACGACGAGGATCTGCGCCACCGCTGTGCCCCTTCTCCCGCTGTGCCCAACGCCCAGCCACGATGGCCGCGACCAGCACGACTGCCACAAACACCAACCAGCCCGCGACGTAATTGCGCGGCAACAGGCTTGGGTTGTCG
>CALMMO010000113.1 GCA_937868455.1 uncultured Marmoricola sp. | reverse complement strand
CGTCGAGCGAGAACTTATTGCTGGTCTGACAACAGTCATCGACCTTTAGAAGCGCGAAACCCGACACCACGACCGTCCGGACGGGTATCGGGTCCACTTCTCAGGGGGCAGTACCCCTTAGCGAGGCGATCTTAGCAACAAGTGGCATGTTTGACCTTGGAGATTCACAGCATCAATGACCGCTCAGTTGGTCTTGGGTGGAGCCACCAGCAGCCAGATCGTGAGGGCGCAGGCGGCGACCAGGACCAAGAACACTGGCGATGCGAGAGTGGCCAGAAGAGCCATGACCCCAGCCGTCGAGGCCGAGATGAGCAGGGCAATGCGTGCCCATTCGACCCCCCGAAGCACCAGCACCCCGAGTACGACGGCGCCAATAGCCCACAATGCCCCGACGATCAGCATCACCACCATGACCGCTTGGAAACCCTCGAAAGTCAACCCCGCAGCTTCAAAGCGGGGGTCAGCATCGAAGCGCTCACGGAGCTTGTCGGATTGGACGGTCAACGAACTCACGATGGCCATGCATATCCACAAAAAGACGGCTGTGGAGAAGACGATGGTCGTCAAGCTGGCCATGTGGGTCTGACGACTTGGCTGGTATCGAACCTGCTGGGATCGAACGGTCTGGGGTCCTGTTGGTTCGGATCCTGCCAACGAAGACGAGGTGGCCGCGGAGTTGGCCACCTGAGGTCGCTCGACCGGTTGGGGGGCTGGGGCCGGAGCCCGGCCGGCGAACCAGTCGTTGGCCGGGGCACTCCACATCATCATCACGCCAAAGACCGCGAGCATGGCGAAGAACGGGCTCATAAAGAAGCCTGCGACGAACACCACAACCGAGGAAATGGAGAGCACAATTCGCGAAGCCCGATCGCGTTTCGCCGCAAAAATGCCGGTGACGAACCCGATCGCTCCGGCGACACCTGCGACATAGAGACCGATGCGGATCCAGGGCAAGACCTGTGCTGGGGCGACCTGGAGTCCGAGTTCGGTGATGAATGCCTCGATCCGCTCCTGCATGGCAAGAGTCCCCAGCCCGGCCATGGTGGTTGCCGCCGAGATCGCCATCGCGCCACTGGCGCCACTAGCTAGCCAAGAAGCGGTCGTGACTTGGCGGGGGCGGGGATGCTCGGGGGTCGAACTCATAGGGGTTATTGCACCATGCACAACCCAATGTGGAAGCAGCGCCCAAAGAATGCGTGGGCAAGATCGGACTTTCGCCTCTACGCCGCCGCACTCGATCCTTCTGTGGCGGTGTTTGTCGTCACCGGAGACCAAGGGTCTATGCGAACCTCTTGCTCACGGTCAGGGTTCGACCGCCCTGAACCTCTCAGGCCTCCACACTCAACAGGGCCGAGAGTGCCTGCAGGGCCTCGGGGTTGATCCAATAGAAGACGAATGTTCCTCGGCGTTCGCACTCAACCAGTCCAGCCTCGCGCAACGTCTTAAGGTGATGGGAGATCGTCCCCGACGACAGCTCAAACGCCGGGGTCAGCTCGCACACGCAGAGTTCGGGGCGCGCCGCGATCATCGAGGCCATCTGGAGTCGCACCGGGTCGCCCAGGGCCTTAAACATCGGAGCTAAACGAGCCGCGTCAAGGCTGGTCACTGGAGTCGTGGCCAGGCCGCAGCACATCACCGCTCGTTCCTTTGGCGCTGATTCCAAGATCTCCATTGGCCTATCTTGACATTTATCAAAGCAGTGGGCCAGAGTTGGGCTTAATTCGATAGTTATGAAGATAAGGATTCGATCGATGACCGCGGACTCATCTCTAAGCCAAGCCGTGCGAGAGAGGTACGCCGAAGCGGCTCGGCTGGCCCTGACCACCAACACCACCTCATGCTGCGGTGGCACCTCGGGTTGCGGCCAAAGCAGCGCGCCCCTCTCGATCGACCCCATCACCTCAAACTTGTACGACGAGGACCAGACCCCCTTTGACGGCGCACTCGCCGCGTCATTGGGCTGTGGCAACCCCACCGCCCTGATCGAATTGCAGCCTGGTGAGCATGTGCTCGACTTGGGCTCTGGGGGTGGCCTCGACGTACTGCTCTCGGCACGCCGGATCGCCCCTGGTGGCATCGCCTACGGCCTCGACATGACCCCTGAAATGCACCAACTCGCCCAGAAGCACCAGGCCGAGGCGGGAGTCACCAACGCAGAGTTCATGGTGGGCTCAATCGAAGACATCCCCATGGCCGACTCCAGCGTCGATGTCGTGATCTCCAACTGCGTCATCAACCTCAGCCACGACAAAGACGCGGTCCTCGCAGAGGCATACCGGGTGCTGCGTCCGGGCGGACGATTCGCAGTCTCCGACATTGTGCTCTTGCGCGACATCCCGACCGAACTCACCAAGGTCGTCTCGCTATGGACCGGGTGCATTTCTGGGGCGCTGCGCGACGTTGCCTACGTCGCAAAACTCCACTCAGCGGGCTTTCTTGATGCCTCAACCGAGGTCACCCGCAGCTACGACCGAGCGGAGTTGGAGGCCATGAGCGAATACATCGATCCCGCTCAACTCCCAAGCGACATGACCTTGGCCGAGGCGATCCAGGCTCTCGATGGCGCCTTCGCGAGCGCCTTCATCCGTGCTAGGAAACCGCTATGAGCAACCACGCACCTGTCAGCGCACGACTCTCCACACTCGACCGACTTCTTCCGGTGTGGATCGGCTTAGCCATGGTTGCTGGGCTGCTGATTGGCCGGTTCGTGCCCGGCTTGAGCAACGCCTTGGCGGCTGTCGAAGTCGACGGAGTCTCGTTACCGATCGCCATTGGGCTCCTGGTGATGATGTACCCAGTTTTGGCCAAAGTCAGATACGACCGACTCGACTCAGTCACGGGTGACCGCACCCTCATGGTTGCTTCGCTGATCCTCAACTGGCTGGTTGGGCCCGCGCTGATGTTCGCGCTGGCGTGGATCCTTTTGCCCGACCTGCCCGAATACCGCACCGGTCTGATCATCGTCGGCCTGGCTCGATGCATCGCCATGGTCATCATCTGGAACGACCTTGCCTGCGGTGACCGCGAGGCTGCAGCCGTTCTGGTGGCACTGAACTCCATCTTCCAAGTCATCGCCTTCGCTGGGCTCGGCTGGTTCTACCTCTCAGTGCTGCCGGGCTGGCTGGGACTCAACCAATCAGGCCTCGAGGTCTCCACCTGGCAGATCGCCAAGTCTGTGTTGATCTTCTTGGGCATCCCACTGCTTGCCGGGTACCTCTCGCGGAAACTGGGTGAGCGTGCCTGGGGTCGCGAACGTTATGAGGGGTCGTTCTTGCCCCGCATCGGTCCGTGGGCGCTTTACGGTTTGCTGTTCACCATCGTCGTACTCTTCGCCCTGCAAGGTGACCAGATCACCTCGCGTCCGCTCGACGTAGCCCGGATCGCCCTCCCGCTATTGGCGTACTTCGCCATCATGTGGGGCGGGGGTTACCTGCTCGGCAAAGCGACCAAGATGACCTACGAACGCACCACGACGCTGGCCTTCACCGCGGCCGGCAACAACTTCGAATTGGCTATCGCAGTGGCCATCGCCACCTTCGGGGTCACCAGCGGGCAGGCCCTCGCTGGAGTTGTGGGACCCCTGATTGAGGTCCCTGTGCTGGTGGGATTGGTGTACGTCAGCCTCGCGCTCAGAGACCGCTATCCGCACCAACCAACCAACTTTGTGAAGGGAAACTAGAGATGACCAAACCTTCGGTGCTCTACGTGTGCGTACACAACGCCGGGCGCTCGCAAATGGCTGCGGCGTACACCCATCACCTCTCCGGCGGCGCGATCGAGGTGCGCTCGGCGGGATCGGCGCCGGCCGAATCAATCAACCCAGCCGTGCGCGAGGCCATGCTGGAGCACGGGATCGACATCTCAGCCGAGGTTCCCAAACTCCTCACTGACGAGGCCGTCGTGGCATCAGATGTGGTCATCACCATGGGCTGCGGCGACACCTGCCCGTTCTTCCCCGGCAAGAGATATGAAGACTGGGTGCTAGAAGACCCGGCCGGTCAAGGCGTGGAAGCCGTGCGCCCCATCCGCGACGAAATCCGCGGCCGGGTCATTGAACTCATCTCAAGCCTTGGTGTCGACCTGGTCTAAAGACCAGGTCCTATGGCAGGCATTGCGGCTGGACACCTCGCTCAGTCAGCGCAGAGTCGAACCTAACCAGGCTGGGCACTAACGGGATAGTGGGACGCAACGCTGTGGTCTCACTCAACGCCCACACATGGCCCTTACGGTCGAATGCGACCCCCTCGGCCCCAGGCAAGAACGCCCACTTCGCGGAGCCAACCCGCATCTCCCCACATTTGGGACTCGAGCGAACGACCACCAACTTGCCACGGGGGTCAAACTGCAGCCCTTGCATCTTGCTGGGGGCCGGCTGACTCTTGAGGGCTGTGACATAACCAGGGCCCTCAAGCTCCCTTTCCCTCGGACGTAGTTCCACGCGTCCAGGCGTCAACAGATCAGTCAAGCTAAACCAATCAATGCGTGCTTTCGATACGTTTGTGAAGCCGCCCAAGACAAGGTGGTCGCCATTGATCGCCCCAACAGAACCCTTCGCAGGCTTGATGACCCGCCAGGCACGCTTAATTTGGTCCGCCTTTCCGATCCGACGAGGATCGAGCAACCAGATCCGCGCCGTCTCAATAAGCCAGACGCCATCCTTGGTCAATGCCAGCGCGCCGCCGTGACGGCAAACGACCGGACGCAGCCTGCCAACCGATCCCCTGACTCTCGGGGTGAACTTCAAGAGCTTCCCTGAGCGCAGGTCGACCTGCATCACTTGGCAACTGTCATGACGTAGCTCTCGGTCCCAGGTATGCCCACTGATCCACGCAGTGTGTCCATCAAGTGCAAGGCCTTGAGGAACAAACCCCTCATCGAGTCGCGGCACCCACATAGCTACGCACGCGAAATGATCGTTGGCATAGGTGCGCAGATAGCGCTGAGTGATTGCTGGGCGGCGACCGCGCGTTGTGCGCAAAGTTGGCCGATGACACGCGAGCCGACTCGGTGCCGCCGTCGAAGCTTCGCTGTGCCTGGGACTAGGCGAGGCGGTCTCTGGTGCATGAGCGCAGGCCGTCATCACTAAGAGCGCCACCAACCCCGCCGCCAATCTGCCCCTCACAAGACCTCCACTCCCGAGTTGCCTTCTCGGAATCGTACGGACCTAGTGGTGAGGGAACCGCCTCTCGGGCGTATGCAGAGAACACGCGGCTCATCAACCGGTGCGAGTGGGAGCTCTCGGCGCTGCAACACCAAGATTGGAGTGGGAGTTGCGTACTAGTGCATGCAGCGGGAGCGAGCCCCGGTCACCAGACGTGAGTAATCGAATCGGACGAGACTAGGCACAAGCGGCCTGCCTCGACGACCCCCGACGCCGAGCGCGGTGGTCTCACTGACCACCCAGAGGTCACCAGTTCGATCAAAGTCGAAGCCTTCAGCTCCTGG
>CALMMO010000112.1 GCA_937868455.1 uncultured Marmoricola sp. | reverse complement strand
GCAAGCCTGAAGAGATGGTCACCATCGTCGAGGACCTGATCAAGCTCCTCGAAGGTGTTGAGCAGGCCTACCGCAACGGTCGCCACCCCGATGCTCGCACCGCCAAACCCACCGCGAAACTCTTGCGTGGCTTGGCCGACGAACTCGACATTTAGTCACCCTTTTGCGGGTGTCAAAGTCACAAGTAAACCTGTGACTTTGACACTTTGCGGGGGAGATCCCCCAGGCAAAGCGCCAAACATCCGGGCAAAGCATCACCCGGCTGCGTGTGAGGGCCGGCTGATCACGACGTACGTCGTCCACACCAAGATCAACCCTGCTAATACCCCCAGCCCGATCGTGGGATTCAGTGGCATCGCAATGCCGATGAATCCTCCGAGCACCCAAGCGAGTTGGAGCAGGGTTTCGGAGCGGGCAAAGGCGCTGGTGCGTTGTTGCTCGGGGATTTCGTCTTGGATCTGGGCATCGAGCGCGATCTTGCCCAGCCCTTGGGCGATGCCGACGACGAGCCCGAAGAGGATGGCTGAAGCCAGCCCATAGAAGGCCGCGACGATGATCGACACAACGGTGTCTGCGATCAGCGCCGCCACGCCGATGTAGGCCGGACGTAGCGAGCGTGCGAGTGCTCCCAACGCGATGGCAATGGTGCTTCCGAGCCCGGCGGCCCCGATCACCAACCCCATCAACAAGGTGGGTTGTGTCTCCCAACCGGGCAGCGGATTTTGGCGGAGCAGGAACGCCATGTACATCGTGCAGAAGCCGGACAGCACTCTGAGCCCGGCGTTGCAGCGCAACGAAAAGACGATCGAACTTGGCACTTTGAAGCGCTTCGGTTTGCCGGTCAACGTCACTGCCTTCTCGCCCACGGAGGAGTCGGCCTGCGGCGGCAACAGGATCGCTAGCACGGTGCCGATGGCAAAGATGACGAATGCGAATCGCAGCGCCCACTCAGATCCCAAGGTGGCTGCGCCAGCCGCGAGCGGGCCCAGAACGGCGCCCCCCAGGACTCCTGCCAACGAGATGCGTGAGTTGGCTTTCATGAGCGGCAGTTGGTCGGGCACGAGTCGGGGGACGGCCGCGGCACGGGTGACGCCGTAGGCCTTCGACGACACCAACGTGCCTAGCGCTGCCGCGAACATCAGCGCTTCGTTGTCAGCAGCGATGGCATCGGCCATCACGATGCACAAGATGGCGCGTACGGCGAAGGTCGCGCCAATGGCCCATCGGCGGCCATGGCCGAATCTGTCGAGCAACGGCCCGATGAGTGGGGCAACAATCGCAAAGGGCAACATGGTGATGCCCAAGAAGAGGGCTACTTGTCCGCGAGCCTCACCAGGCTGGGCGAAGAAGATGGTGCCGGCCAGCGCTATCGCGACGGCAGCATCACCACCGGCATTGAAGGCATGCAGTTCGATGAGGCGATAGAGCCCCGACTCTCCAGCACCGTGTGCACGGGCGGCCCCGCGGGCCTTCTTCCAGACAAAGCTCGAGCCCCTGGCCACCCCTCGCGCCGAGGCCTTGGTGCCTCGACCAAGGCCCGAGGCGGCCTTGGCGATGGGGTGGGGTTTCTCGCCAGGCGACACGTGCTCATCTTGCCTCCCGAGTCCCAGCTTCACCCACCCTTTTGGCACCTAACCCAGGATGTTTCTTAGGTGAAGTGCCAGATTGGGTACTTAACCTGAGAATCCGACGCACGCCGTACACTCACCCCTTGTGAACACCGATACCGCTGTCCTTGACCCCGCACGCGCCGTGGGGGCTTCGGATGTGGCACGCCGGGTGCTTTCTGCACAGGTTGGCGATTCAGTTGTCGGGGTTCACCTCGGTGTGATCGAAGAGATGGTGGGCGTCTTTGCCCACCACTTCTCCTGCGAAATGGCGGGCTACCCAGGTTGGCACTGGGACGTCACCGTGGTTGATGCACCCGGCAACGACGAGATCACCATTGCTGACATCGTCTTGCGTCCTGGTCCGGAGGCGATTTTGGCTCCGGAGTGGGTGCCGTGGCGCGAGCGCATCAAGCCCGGCGACTTGTCACCTGGCGACATTTTGCCGACCGACGAGGACGATCTACGTCTGGTCCCGGGCTACTTCGCTGGTGATGACGACACAAGCACGCGTGCAGAGCAGAAGTCCGTGAGCGATGAAGTCGGTCTCGGTCGTGGGCGCGTGCTGAGTCCAGATGGTCGCGCTAGTGCAGCGCAGCGATGGTTCGAGGGTGACTTTGGGCCGTCGTCTCCGTTGGCGCAATCGGCGGCTCACTCGTGTGCCACCTGCGGGTTCATGCTCCGGTTAGCCGGTCCACTGTCCACTCAATTTGCGGTGTGCGCCAACGAGTACGCCAATGCCGATGGTCGCGTGGTCGCATTGAGTCACGGGTGCGGTGCCCACTCCGAGGCACAGTTGCGTCGCAAGCAATTGCCGGTGCCGGTGGGAGACCCCCACTTCGACACGTTGAACGAGGAAGACGACTTCGAGTCGTTCTAGTCCTCGGAGTCTGCGCGCTTACGAGCGCGGCGGCGGCAGTGATCCCATCCCCACAGCCCTAGTCCGGTGCCCGCCGCGCAGGTCCAGATCCACCACCCGTGGCCGCTCGCCTCGAGCGAACCCCTAAAGGGAAGCAGCCCTAGGAAGAGCACAAACCACACCAAGGTGCCGATCATGAGAGTGCGCACGCCGTCGACATCCAAAGGCGCCACATCGGCGATCAGGTAGGTCCGATTGCCAATCTCGTGGGACTTCGGTGGGGCGCTTTCGGCAGACACAGGGGACACTCTACGTCGCCAAAGGGAGTGATGTGACTGGTGGTGCGCCGTACAACCAAAGTGCACCAAAAACATCGCGAGCCCCTGAGAATTCCCTGAGACGCGTCTGGTTGGATAACCGTTCGTGGACTCATTTTTCAAGATCAGTGAGCGCGGCTCGACCGTCGCCCAAGAAATCCGTGGTGGCTTTGTCACCTTCTTCACGATGGCCTACATCATCGTCTTGAACCCTCTTATCCTCGGGTTCGCTAAAGATGCTGACGGCAAGTTCCTTGGTGGCGGCGCGGCCCCCAACCTGGCAGCCATTGCGGCAGGCACCGCACTGGTTGCCGGCTTGATGACCATCCTCATGGGCGTGTTTGCCAACTACCCGCTGGCGCTGGCCACCGGACTTGGTCTGAACGCCTTTGTCGCCTTTGCAATCGCCTCTCAGATGACCTGGGCCGATGCGATGGGTCTGGTGGTGTTGGAAGGCGTCGTCATCTTGATCCTGGTTCTCACCGGCTTCCGGGCCGCGGTTTTCCACGCAGTTCCGGCTCAACTCAAAATCGCAATCTCGGTGGGTATCGGACTGTTCATCGCGATGATCGGCTTTGTTGATGCAGGCTTCATTCGTCGTACTGCCAATGGCCCAGTGCCAGTCGAACTCGGTGTGGGTGGCCTGCTCAAGGGGTGGCCGACCTTCGTGTTCATTTTGGGTCTGATTTTGCTGGTGACGTTGTGGGTTAAGCGCGTTAAGGGCGCCATCTTGATCTCCATCGTGGCCACCACCGTGCTTGCGATCGTCGTCGAGTCGGTTAAGAAGATCGGGCCGATGGGTGTTGGCGAGGACTTCAATGCCACGGGCTGGAACCTGAACGTGCCGGCATTCCCCAAGACCTTCATCGACGTGCCGCACTTCGACACTCTGGGTGAGTTCAACCTGCTTGGTTCGTTTGGCAGCATCGGCACGGTCTCTGCGCTGTTGCTGATCTTCACCCTCATGCTGGCTGACTTCTTCGACACCATGGGCACCATGACCGCCATCGGTGCCGAGGCAGGCCTGCTTGACGAAGAAGGCACCCCGCCCAACACTCAAAAGATTTTGATTGTTGACTCGATCGCTGCTGCTGCGGGTGGGCTTGCCGGTGTTTCCTCCAACACCTCCTACATCGAGTCGGCTTCTGGTGTTGGTGAAGGCGCCAAGACCGGTCTGGCCAGCCTCGTCACCGGCGTGCTGTTCTTGCTGTCGATGGTGATCGCTCCGCTGGTCAACATCATTCCGAGTGAGGCTGCCGTGCCCGCGCTGATCCTCGTCGGATTCTTGATGATGCAGCAGGTGAAGGAAGTCGACTGGGAGGACCTTGAGATCGCAATCCCAGCGTTCTTGACGATCGTCTTGATGCCGTTCACGTACTCGATCACCGTGGGTATCGGTGCTGGCTTCGTGGCCTACACCTTGATCAAGTTGGTTCGTGGCAAGTCCGCGAGCGTGCACCCGTTGATGTGGCTGATCTCGGTGCTGTTCGTGCTGTACTTCGCGATCGACCCGATCAAGTCCCTGCTGACGTAAGTTTCACCGGGTACCCGGTGAAACCGACAGCCCCGTAAGCTTCACCAAATGAAACCCCGCCATCGCCAACTGGTCATCACCAGTGCGTTGGCGGGGTTATTGGTTCTTGCCGTCATAGCCGCGATTGTGAAGTAGCCGATGGCTGAGCCGTTGCTGCGTGCGTTGTCGCGAGTCCGTGCCGAGATCGTGGCCGATGGGTTTGTGCGTGCCGTGGCCTCGGGCCGCCAGCGTGGGGCTGAGGCCCAGTGGCGCCGCGCCGAACTGAGGTACGTCGACATCAAGGCTGGCCGTCGACTTCAGATCGTCACCTTCGACCAGACCCAGTCGTTCACGAGCAACCATGACCTCACTGTTGATCGCAGTGCCCTCGATGATCTTTTGGATGTGCCATTCACCAACTGGCGGGTCGAGTCGCTCACCTCGGTCTTGGAGTTGCGGGTCACCAAGAAGCACGAGGCGGTGGTCACGCTCAAACCTGCGGCCGTAGCGCCGCAGGAGGCTGACACGGCTCACGACCGGGCCAAGCCGCGATTGCTGAGCGAACAGAGCCCCACCTTGAAGGCCCTGGGGTTGACTGATTCGCAAGGCAACCTCAAACCCAGCCGGCAAGCGAAGTTCCGCCAAGTCGAGGACTTCTTGCGGCTGCTCGATCAGGCAATAGGCGAGGCAATCAAGCGCGGCAAACTGCGTCGGCCCACATCTGCAGAACCGCTTCGCGTTGTCGATCTGGGGTGTGGAAATGCCTATCTGACGTTTGCCGCACACGAGCACCTCAACGAGTCAGGCATTGCTACGCATGTCATTGGTGTCGACTCCAAGTCCCAGTCACTGCATCACAACAGCGAACTGGCTCAGATTCTCAACGCGGACGCAGAGTTCATCCACAGCGACATTGCCGGGGTGAGCCTTGAGCAGCCACCTGACGTGGTGTTGGCGCTGCATGCCTGCGACACCGCCACCGATGAGGCGATTGCCAGAGCTATTGGCTGGCAGGCCCCACTGATCTTGGCGGCGCCGTGCTGCCACCACGACATCGCGGCACAACTGCGCCGGGCGCCGACCCCGAGCCCTTACGGCATGCTGACCCGCGATGGCATTGTGCGCGAGCGGTTCGCTGACACCCTCACCGACGCGTTACGGGCGCAGTTACTGCGCATCCACGGTTACCGAGCCGATGTTGTGGAGTTCGTTGCTAGTCAGCACACGCCACGAAATACGCTGCTGCGCGCCGTACGCACCGGTGCGGCCCCTCGAGCGACCGATGAATCTGACTACTTAGCGCTAGTCGAAACCTGGCGAGTTCAGCCGAAACTGGCAGAGTTGCTGGCATGAAGCGGCTGATCGCAGTTCTTGGGGCGTTGCTGGTGCTGGCGCCTCCTGCGTTCGCCAAAGATCGTGATCTGTTCGTGGTTGATGATTCGCGCATCACCACGGCTTCGGGGCTGGTCGACCTCGGCAAGCTGATGGTGACACTCAACAGCTCAGAAGGTGACGGAGTGCTCTTTGCCCTCGATGCGAGTGGCACAGTGGTCGGCACCACGACCTTCGGCACCGTGGTCGACCCCGAAGCCCTTGCGCCCGCGGGCAATGGTGAGGTCTGGGTGGGTGACATTGGCGATAACACCAATGAGCGCACCTCGGTCTCGGTTTTCAAGGTTCCGGTCGCTGCCAAGGATGAAACTGTCGAAGCGGCGAAGTACTCCTTGACTTACCCAGATGGGCCCCAGAACGCCGAGACACTCCTGGTCGATCCAGCCACGCAGCGGCTCTACGTGGTGACTAAAGGCAAGAAGAACTCCAGGGTGTACGCCGCGCCAACTCAACTGAGCACGACCGGCACGAACGAGCTCGAGCAGGTGGCGCAGGTGAAATTCGGGCCTACCGACGGCGCGGTGCTCTCAGATGGCACCCATGTCGTGCTGCGCGATTACTCAATGGGTCAGGTCTTTACGTTCCCCGACTTCACGCCGATCGGGAAGTTCGTTTTGCCCGGGCAGGTGCAAGGCGAGGGCATCTCGGTAGGCCCCAGGCAACGAATCCGGTTGATCTCTGAAGGCATCTCCCAGCCCATGGTTCAGACCGAGATCCCGGCCGCGCTACTTCTCGAGCCGACCCCGACGGCGACGCCTAGTGTGTCACCGACCAGTGAACCCTCCCCGAGTCCCACACCTACCCAAACGACCCCATCTCGAGGCCCTAGTGCCATCGTCCTAGGCATTGCCGGGGTGCTGGGTGCGCTGGCGCTCGGGGCGTTGGTGTGGGCTCTGGCCAGTCTGCGGCGGCGACCATACCGTCGTCCAGAGCCGACTAGACGCGCTGAGCGTCAACACAAACCCCCTGCGCGGCCGCCCGCGGGCGGCAAGCGCAGCAAGTGACCGAACGAGAGGAGCCTTGACCCTGGCCACCACGACAGGCGTG
>CALMMO010000111.1 GCA_937868455.1 uncultured Marmoricola sp. | reverse complement strand
CCCTCGGGATCGGTGAGGAAGTCGCGGGCGTCGATGACCGGCGGCTCATTGAGTACGTCGAAAAGCTGGGCCTGCTGCAACAACCCAATGTCTTCGGCTACACAGGCCTCGCGGGACTTGACGTAGGAGGCGACAACTTCGCGCGGTTCTCTGATCAACAAGATGTTGTGAAACGCCGAAGCCCACTCCAGCCGGTCCTCGCGTCGCCAGTGATGGGTCATGTGCTTGACGTACAGCACGGGGATGTCTCGACCCATCAAGTCGGCGATGACATCGGCTTCTTCGGTGGGTTGGCTCGCGATCACCTCTGCGGTCGCGGGGTGTTCGATGCCTGTGCGATCTAGGTAGCAGGCATAGAACGGTTCGTCGACGACGTCAGTGTCGGCGCGGTTCTCCCAACTGCGCATCATCGCCGTGGAGATGTTGCGCGGGCCCGACCACATCCCGATGCGAACAGTCATCGGGCATCCACATCGGCAGTGAGCAGGGCTGAGTACAACTCCTGGAGCTTCGTAACCATCGGGCCTCGTTGACCATCGCCGATGGTTCGCCCGTCGATGGTTCGCACGGGCACCACGCCGGCAAATGTGCCTGTCACGAAGGCTTCACGAGCCGAATAGACATCGGTCAGGGAGAAGGTCTTCTCCCGAGCAACGATCCCGGCCGCCGAACACACCTTGAGAACATTGGCCCGGGTGATGCCGTGCAGGCAGTATCGGCCATCAGAGGTCCAGACCTCGTTGTCGCGAGTCACGATGAAGAAGTGGGTTGAGTTGCACGTCGCCACGAAACCGTCGGGATCAAGCATCAACGCTTCGTCGGCACCAGCATTGGCGGCCTGAATGCATGCGGTGATGTCGTTGAGCTTTGAGTGCGCGTTCAAGCGTGGGTCGAGGGTGTCAGGGTTTGCTCGACGTACGTGCGTGGTGAACAAGGTGATCCCCTCAGTGACCGTGCTGGGAAGGGGTTCCTTGTGCTCGGCGATGATCACGACAGTGGCCGCGCCGATGGTCAATCGCGGGTCTTGGTAGGGCGTTGACTTCACACCGCGCGTGACCATGAGGCGAATGTGGACCCCATCGTGCATGTGGTTGGCGGCCAAGGTTTCATAGATGGCGGCGCTCAACTCCTCACGTGACAACCCGACGTCGATCATCAACGCGGTTGCGCCCTCCCAGAGTCGATCTAGGTGAGCTTCAAGAAACGCAGGATGGCCGTGATGAACCCGGATGCCTTCCCAGACGCCGTCGCCGAGAACGAAGCCTGAATCGAACACGCTGACCACGGCCTCATTGCGCGGTTTCAGCGTGCCATTGACCCAAATCAAAATCTCGTCATTGCGCTGGTCAGAGGCGTAGTCGTGAGTTCCAGTTGCCATGAGGGTGAATCTAGTCGGATGGACACCGGTTCCGAGCCACCCTTGCCTACCCCTAAGCTGACAAGTTCTGAGAGGGATGAGAGGTGGTGACTCGATGCGTGCGATCGCACTCACGCTATTGGTGGTGCTGACCTCACTGACCACTTCACCGGTCAACATGGTGATGACCGGCTCGAAAGTTGCGACGGTGCAACTGGGCTCCATCAGGTCGGGCGCAGCCATTAAGTCGGCCTATTACGACCGCAGCCAATCCACCATTGTCGAGGGCTCAAACCGACTCAAAGTCTCTGTGGGCGACCCGGGGGCCGTGCGCAGTCTGCACGTCATGGGGGCGGGGTATGTGTTGCGCGTTGCGGGCAAGGCTCGCGACAGGTTGGTGCTTGTGCGCCGCGACGGTCGCCGTCGCGAACTCAACCACCGCGGCTCCGTCTACGGGATCGCTGTCAGTTCAGATGGCAGGTTCCTGGCCTGGTCCACGGGGCTTCGTTCCAGCACGGTTGTCACAGTGCTTAACCCCAGCACGGGACGCCACGTCGTGCGGGTTGAGCGAGGCAAGGCGGGCTTCCGAGTGGTGGGGCTCGGATCCAACCGTGCGCTAGTCGACGACCACGGTGATGCTCGCTGGTGGCAGTGGCAGCGCGGCAAGATGACATTGGCTTCTCGTTGGCGCCCCCTCGCTGTCGACATCACGACCGGGGTGTTTGCCACCGTTCACCCCGCCTATGCCCACGGCGGTTATATCCGAGATCCCAAGGCCGCATCATGGGGGATGGGTGAGTTTGAACTGCCCTCCGAGTTCTCCCAAGATCACCGTTGGGTGGCCTCAAGTTCGAGTTCATATGGCTCGTCGCTACGTCAGCGTGCACGCGTGCGGCGGGTGACCAATGGCTATGCGCCACTCGTGGTGAACGCGAAGCTTCCGGCTGGAGCCCAGGTGCGTTTTGAGTCCACTACGGCGATGTTGGTCCCTGTAGTTGAGGTCGGCAAGGGTCGCACTCGTAGCGCTGTTGTCCGCTGCTATTTTGCGGGCAGCAAGCTGGGTCGTTGCGAGCGAGCCACTGCCGTGCTGACCCGGACGGGCGCCACGCCACCAACCTCGAACTGGTTGCTGGCCTCTCCGCGCACCCGCTAGCCCACTGATAGGTTGGGTCCCGCAATAGACATCCTTTAACGAGCCGTCCGGAGAGGCGGAGAAGGAGGTCGACGCTGGTGACTAGTTCTGACCAGACTGTCGATGGCCGCGTCGTACTCGACGCAGGCGACATCTCGCGGGCCTTGACCCGTATCTCTCACGAAATCCTTGAGCACAACCGAGGCGCCGCAGACTTGGTGTTGCTTGGCATTCCCACCAGAGGGGTGCAACTAGCCACGCGCATCGCGGCTCGGATTGAAGCGGTTGAGGGGGTGAAGATCCCGGTAGGTGCTCTCGATATCACGATGTACCGAGACGATTTGAGACACCAACCCACTCGCGGTTTGCAACCCACCCAAATTCCGAGTGGTGGCCTAGACGCCAAGACCGTGGTGCTAGTCGATGACGTGCTTTATTCGGGGCGCACCGTGCGCGCCGCCTTGGATGCGATGGCCGACTATGGCCGACCCGATGTCGTGCGGCTAGCCGTGCTCATTGACCGTGGGCACCGAGAACTTCCGATCCGGGCTGACCATGTCGGCAAGAATCTGCCCAGTTCACGAAGCGAGCGTGTGATGGTCAGGTTGCTGGAAGTTGACGGGTACGAGGAAGTTCGGATCGCAGGGAAGGCATCGTGAAAAAGCACCTGCTTAGCGCAGCGGATCTAAGCCGCGACGACATTGGCGAGCTCTTTGCCACCGCCGCCCAGATGCACGAGGTTCAGCATCGTGAGGTCAAGAAACTACCGGCGTTGCGTGGACGAACGATCATCAACTTGTTCTTCGAAGACTCCACGCGCACCCGATCTTCGTTCGAGATCGCGGGCAAGTGGCTCTCAGCCGACACGATCAACATCACGGGCAAGGGCTCCTCAACTTCTAAGGGTGAGAGCCTGCGCGACACGGTGATGACGATCTGCGCCATGGGCGTGGACGCCTTGGTGATGCGCCACAGCGCCTCTGGTGCGGCCCAACAGGTCAGCGAGTGGGTCGATGCTTGCGTGGTCAACGCCGGCGATGGCACGCACGAGCACCCCAGCCAGGCCTTGCTGGACGCCTACACCCTGCAACGTCACCTCGGAGAACTCGAGGGCAAGCATGTCGTGATTGTCGGGGACCTTACGCACAGTCGAGTGTTTCGCTCCAACGTGATCTTGCTGGGCACGTTAGGGGCCCAGGTGAGCGTGGTAGCACCGCCCACGTTGATGCCTTCAGGGGTCGAGAGTTGGGCCAAAGACGCTGGATTTGCGACTTCGCATGAACTCGACGCGCTATTGCCCAGCGCCGATGCCGTGATGATGTTGCGGGTCCAAAAGGAGCGGATGAGCGGGGGATACTTTCCGAGCCCTCGTGAATACACCATTGGCTACGGATTGACCCGCGACAGGCTGAAACTGCTCGGTGAAGGTGTGCCCATCTGTCACCCAGGCCCGATGAACCGTGGCCTTGAGATTGCCGCCGACGCGGCCGACGCGGCCTCGTCAGTGATCTTGGAGCAGGTGTCCTCTGGGGTCGCGGTCAGGATGGCGATCCTCTATCACCTGTTGGCCGGCAGCGAAGGGAGTGCCTCATGAGTGCGTACGTCGTGCGCGGCGCCAAGGTCTTGGGCCAAGAAACTCGGGACCTGTTCGTGGCCGACGGTAGACTCGTCGACTCCGCCCCGGCGAAAGCCAGCGTCATCGACGCTGACGGGCTGGTGGCGTTGCCAGGCTTGGTCGACCTCCACACGCATTTGCGTGAGCCTGGTCGAGAAGACGCCGAAACGATCCGCACCGGATCGATGGCGGCCGCCATGGGCGGGTTCACCGCGATCTTGGCAATGGCCAACACCAATCCAGTCACCGACACCGCCGAGGCCGCCGAGCGCGTCTTCGACCTTGGACGCTCTGTTGGCATGGTTGAAGTCCAACCGGTGGGGGCTGTCACGAAGTCGCTGGCAGGCGAAGAGCTCGCCGAACTCGGATTGATGGCGCGCAGTCGTGCCGGTGTGCGGATGTTTAGTGACGACGGTCGCTGCGTGGCCGATGCCCGGGTGATGCGGCGCGCCTTGGAATACATCAAGGCCTTCGGCGGCGTCATCTCTCAGCACTCACAAGACCCGGCTCTGGCAGGCCCGAGTGCGTGTTGTCATGAGGGGGAACTGTCGGGCCGACTCGGGCTGCCTGGCTGGCCAGGTATTGCCGAAGAAGTGATCGTGGCCAGAGACGTCATGCTGGCTCGTCACACCGGATCGCGCGTGCACGTGGCGCATGTCTCTACGCCGGGATCTGTGGAGATCCTGCGTTGGGCGAAGGCTCAAGGCATTGCGGTGAGCGCCGAGGTCACGCCACATCACCTGATGCTGACCACCGACCTGCTCAGTGGCTATGACCCGGATTACAAGGTCAACCCGCCGCTTCGCCCCAATGAGGACGTGCACGCACTTCGAGAGGCGCTGCGTGATGGCACCATCGACGCGGTGGCCACCGACCATGCCCCACACGCTCGACACGACAAGGAACATGCCTTCGTCGATGCGGCCTTCGGGATGCTTGGGCTCGAGACTGCGCTTGGGGTCGTGCGCACAGCGGTGCCAGAGATGTCGTGGGCTGATGTGGCACGGGTGATGTCTCAGACCCCGGCACGCATTGCGGGGTTGAGCGGGCAAGGTGGTTCGCTTGCGGTGGGCGAACCCGCGCACCTGACCCTGGTTGACCCTGCCGCCTCGATGGCAGTCGATCGTGACGCCTCGGTTTCGCTCTCGCGCAACAACCCTTGGCACGGGCGCACCTTGCAAACCTCGGTCGTCCACACCATGTTTGCCGGACAACTCACGGTGAAAGACGGTGCACTCCTATGAGCACGATCGTTCTCACTGGAGCCAGCGATGGCATCGGTCGCGCAGCAGCCATTGCCTTCGCCCGCGAAGGGCATCGGTTGGTGCTGGTGGGGCGCAACCCAAGCAAGGTGGCTGACGTCGTGGCTGCTGCTGAGGCGGCGGGTGGCCGCGATGTGGTCGGGCTGGTGGCTGATTTCGCCGAACTCGCTCAGGTACGTCGAGTGGCCGCTGAAATTCGTAGCGCCGTCGCGAGCATCGACGTACTCATCAACAATGCGGGCACCGTCTTCCACGCCCGCGAGATCACAGTCGATGGCAATGAGGCGACGTTCCAGGTGAACCACCTCGGTTCGGTATTGCTCACCGAGGCTCTCGTCGATCTCATCCCCGCTGGCGGACGCGTCGTGATCACGGCGTCGTCGGGGCACACGGTGGGCAAACTCGACTTCAGCGACTTGTTGCTCGACAAGGGATACCAGTACTTCATGGCCTATGGCCGCTCGAAGTTGTGCAACGTGTTGATGGCTCGCTACTGGGCCCGTGAGTTCGCCGAGCGGCAGATCGTCGTTAACTCCTTCCATCCAGGTGCGGTGTCAACCAGCATCTGGTCGGGCGCGCCCAAGATTGCAGAATTCGTGATCGACACGTTGGTGCGTCGGTTCTTGCGCAGTTCCGAGAAGGGCGCAGAGACGATGGTGTGGCTGGCCACCAGCGATGCCGCGGTGGGTTTGAGCGGCGGCTATTACATCGATTGCGTCGAGAAGCCGGTCAGCAAGTTGGCCCGCGTCGATGAACTGGGTGTCAAGTTGGTGGCCGTGAGTCATGAGTTGATCGCCAACGCCTAAGCGGCAGTGACAACCTTTCGATCCTTCGTCGCGTCAGTAGGGAAACCAACGACACACGGAGGAACGAATGAAGAATTGGGCGCCGCTCCTCGCGGCATTGGCTTTGACTGGGTGCGGCGCGGTAGCGGGCGCTCAGGGGCTCACACATCGAAGCATTTCGGGTGCCTTGGAAGTCCCAGCCAGTTGTGAACACCCCGCAACGGTGATGAAGGGCAACGAAAAGACCTGGAAGCCGGGATCGAACGATTCGCCCCCAGGCAACACTCGGTTGGAACGCGACCGCGCTGCGTTCGGCGACATCACCGGTGACGGCAGTTCTGAGGCGATCGTGCCGATGATGTGCAACGCAGGAGGGGTGGCCTGGCCCTATTGGCTCCTCATTTATGGACACAACGGCGAACTCCTCGGTGCCGTTGACACAGCCAAGATTGAGAACCCGCAGGAGCACTCGTTGATCGAGCACCTGCGGGTCGAAAATGGCGACGTGCGATTCGACTTGAGCACCTTCGTCGGTGCCGGTACCTCGCTTGAGAAATACCAGGCAACAGTCGCCTGGACCAAGGGCAAACCCGAACTCACATTGAGCGCTGGGGAGTCCTCAGGTGGCTAACTAGTCGACCCATGGAGGACACGAGAGACGCAGGGTGAGGCGGGGCCAAACCAGCCCTTGAAGGCTGCTAAGGTCGGACGCGCACGAACATCCTTTAAGCACCGTCCTGTGAGGCGGAGAAGGAGGTCGGCGTTGCTGCCTACCCCTGCGTTGCTCGTCCTCGAAGACGGCCGCACTTTCCGAGGCGAGTCCTATGGTGCCGAAGGGGAAACCTTCGGCGAGGCAGTCTTCTCAACCGGCATGAGCGGCTATCAAGAGACTCTGACCGACCCCTCCTATCACCGCCAGGTGGTCGTCATGACCGCTCCGCATGTTGGCAACACTGGCATGAACGACGAGGACCCGGAGAGTCGCAAGATCTGGGTGAGTGGGTACGTCGTACGCGACCCTGCTCGCGTGCCGAGCAACTGGCGCTCCAAGCGGTCGTTGGCCGATGACCTGCGTGAGCAGGGCGTGGTCGGCATCAGTGGAATCGACACCCGAGCCTTGACCCGACACCTTCGGGATCGGGGTGCGATGCGGGTTGGCATCAGCACTGTTGAGAGCGATCCTGTGCGGCTGCTTGAGCGCGTCATCGCATCTGCAGAGATGTCTGGTGCCGCTCTGGCTCACGAGGTGTCCACCGAACGGGCCTACATCGTCCCCGCGGTGGGCGAGAAGCGGTTCACCGTCGCAGCCATCGACTTGGGCATCAAGGCCAATACCCCACGGATGATGGCCGAGCGCGGCATCGAGGTGCATGTCCTGCCGGCTACGGCGAGCCTTGAGGACGTCTTGCAGGTTAACCCTGACGGATTGTTCTTCTCCAACGGCCCAGGTGACCCGGCCACGGCTGATGTCAGCGTGTTGCAGGCCGCACTGGAGCGCGGTTTGCCGTACTTCGGCATCTGCTTTGGCAACCAACTCTTTGGCCGGGCCTTGGGCTTTGACACCTACAAGCTCAAATACGGCCACCGCGGCATCAACCAACCTGTGATGGACCTGACCACCAACAAAGTCGAGGTCACTGCCCACAATCATGGCTTTGCCGTCGATGCGCCTGTGGGTGCCTCCGCGCCCACACCATACGGCGAGGCCACGGTCAGCCACGTGTGTCTCAACGACAAGGTGGTGGAGGGACTCGAACTTCGACGAGATGGGAACCTGGTGGCTTTCTCGGTGC
>CALMMO010000110.1 GCA_937868455.1 uncultured Marmoricola sp. | reverse complement strand
GACTGGTCGGTAAGCCACACAGAGGACGTCGCCAAGGTGGTCTCCCACGTCGACTCCGACCAAGCCTCGGTGCCAAAGACCTCCGCGTCGCTTTCGTGCAGCCAGGGCAGATCAGCGCGGCGCGCGGCGGTGATCACGAGACCTTCTTCGGGGTGTGCGGCTCCATGGCATCTGGGCGGCGCAGGTACATCGGCTCTGGGTCGAGTAGTTCGAATCGCTCCTGGGCCACGACCTCGGCCAACACCGACGCGGCAGGCTGCTCGATGCCGACAAATCCTGGGAAGAACTCCGCATAGATCCGCCCGCCAGCGCCCACGACGGGCAACTGCGTTGCCAGGTCAGCAGGTGCGACCACTTCTGGCCCTGCGACGCGGTGTCCGTCGCGATAGTGGGCCGCATAAACCTCTTTGCGTCGAGCGTCTGTGGCCACGACGAACTCGTCGAGTCCCTGATCCATCGCCTGGGCAGCGAGTACGTCGAGCGTGCACACGCCGTACACCGGGATCTCTAGAGCCCACCCCATCGTGCGAGCCGTCACCAGGCCAACCCGCAAGCCGGTGAAAGGCCCTGGGCCGACACCGACCGCAATCGCAGTGACATCGCTAGGACGCGCGCCCGCCTCAGTGAGGACCTGATGAATCGAGGCACCCAACTGCTCACCATGCTTCATCGCGACCTGACCTTCGTGGTGCGCAAGCACTTCAAAGTCGCTCCAGACGGCCACGCTGACTAACGCAGTGGCGGTGTCGAAGGCGAGGATCACGGGGTTGAGGTTAGCCCAGTGAGCGGGCACTCTGTGCTTATGACCCTTCGCTGGCAGTGTCTCAATATTGACTCTCATGACCCAAGCGCGGACGCCGTTTTCTGGGAGCAAGCGCTGGGCTGGCGGCGCACCTACGACCACGACGACGAGGTCGTGTTGGAGCCACCTGATGGCAGTCCCGAAGACGGAGTCTCGCCCGATCTTTTGTTCTTGCGGGTCCCCGAGGACAAGCAACTAAAGAACCGACTTCACCTCGACTTACGACCTGATGATCAAGCCACCGAGCTAGAGCGCTTGCTCGCCTTGGGCGCCACTCACGTCGATGTTGGCCAAGACGGCACCCAATCGTGGTTTGTGCTGGCTGACCCGGCTGGCAACGAGTTTTGCCTGCTCCGCGCGCTCAACAGTTCCGATGAGGTCTACGAAGGTGCACCTAGCTAAAGGCTGACCTTCGCCCACCGGGCACCGATCGGGGTCAACGTCGCGGTGCGGGCCTCGGTGTCTGGGTCGACGTCGAGGCTGATCTCGAGACGATCACTCGACAACGCCTCGGCCAATCCCGCGCCCCACTCGATGACGGTGACTGCATCGTCTAGGTCAGTGTCAAGGTCGAGGTCATCAAGCTCGGCCGCGCCACCGAGGCGGTAGGCATCGACATGCACCAACGGTGTGGGGCCGGGGTGCACACGGGCAATCACAAACGTCGGAGACGTCACCTCACCGCGCACTCCCATGGCCAGGCCCAGCGACTTTGTCAGGGTCGTCTTTCCTGCGCCCAGCCCGCCGGTCAGCGTGTCGGCA
>CALMMO010000109.1 GCA_937868455.1 uncultured Marmoricola sp. | reverse complement strand
CACTGGACCAGATGGTCCGAACGACGCAGATTGTCGTCGGGAGGTTAGCCGACCCTGACGTTGACTGAATTAGACACTGCCGAGCCACCCACCTGAACCACTCGGAACTGCTGAGCCCCGGTGCGAGTAGTCGTGATGTACGTCGCGAATGCGCCGCCCGTCACTGGCGTGCGTACCCCCGCAAACGAGGTCCAGCGACCACCCTCCTTGCGTTGCACCTCAAGCATCCCGTCGGGTCCAGCGAACGTGCCGGTGAGGTTGATATGAGCCCCAGGGGATACACGCTCCGGAGAAGCAGTGAGCTGAAGCTTGGTTGACTCAGACTCGGTGGGAGACGGACTTGGGCTCGGCGTCGGCGACTCGGTTGTCACCGTCGGTGTCGGCTCGATCGCGACGGTCGGCAGTGGCTTGGATGTGTCGCTGGAGGAAGCCGGTCCCGCGCTCGGGACGCCCTGGCCGATGCCCGTGGCCTTCACGAGTCCGAAGATGGCTGCCCAGATGATCAGCGCAAAACTCACCGCAATCGCCAACACCTTCAACAGTGCTGACATTGCTTTGGGCTTGATGTTTGCGTCAGGCATGGGCCTTCCCTGTCCGAGTCCGTGCCAATCCTAGAGGGGCGGGGCAAGCCGGGTGGAGGCGCGGACTTGGCTTCTTGGAGCAGGGGGAAAAGTCACAGGTTTACTTGTGACTTTGGCGCTTTGCCCGGGGGATCTCCCCCGCAAAGCGTCAAACATCCTGGTTAAGCACGACGGCTCAGAAACCCCTAGACCACACGTGTTCATCGATGATGTGCACCGAGCGCCATCCGTCGGGAGTACGCCGCAATTCGTGGTGGTAGTAACCGCCGACCTCGAAGAGTTTCTCGGTGCCATCGCGTCCAACGGCAACCATTGGATTGGTGAAGTACGCCGTGCCCCGAGCCGAGTCTCCATCGACCTCCAAAGAGATCTGGCCGAGCAGGTGTTGGTAGCGATCGAACCCGGCGAGTCCCTTTTCGATCCAGGGCACAACTTCAGAGGGAGGACCGACGGGCCCGCCCATGGCGGAGTAGTCCAGGACCGCGTCTGGGGTGAAGACGTGATCGAGGTCAGCGAACGCGCGCGTGTCGATGGCACGCGTGTAAGCAGTGATCAGGTCGCGGATCTCAAGCGAATCGCTGATTTCTTGAAGATTCATGCACCCACTCTGGCAGGATTTTAGAACACGTTCTAGTCTTGCCGGATGCGGTTCACCTATGCCGAAGCCATGACCCAAGCCGTCTACTACGCCGAACTCGCGGTCGCAGCCGAGGCTGCTGGCTACACCTCGATGACGGTTGCCGACTCCTTGATCTATCCGCGGCACTCCGATTCGCGATACCCCTACACCGACACCGGCGACCGCGAATTCCTCGAAGACAAAGAGTTCATCGAGACGATGACGCTCACGACCTGGCTGGCCGCACACACCACCACCCTGCGGTTCACACCGTTCGTCCTCAAACTCCCGGTGCGCCCGCCGGTCCTTGTGGCCAAACAAGCGGCCAGCGTCGCCTTCCTCTCCAACAACCGCCTTGGGCTCGGTGTCGGCCTCTCCCCATGGCCCGAAGATTTCGTTGCCATGGGGGTGCCCTGGGAGCGGCGCGGCAAGCGCATGGATGAGTGCATCGACATCGTGCGTGGCCTGAGCTCTGGCGAGTGGTTCAAGTACGACGGCGAGTTCTTCGCCATCGAGGAAATGAAGCAAACCCCCGCACCCACCAAGCCGATCCCGATTCTGGTTGGCGGGCACTCCGATGCGGCACTCAAGCGCGCCGTACTCAAGGGCGATGGGTGGATGCACGCGGGCGGTGATGGCGAAGAGCTTGATCGGCTGCTGGCCCGCCTCGCCGAGATCCGCAAGGCCGAGGGCGACACCCGCGACGACTTTGAGGTGCACGTCATTTCTTTCGGCGCCTACTCCCCTGCCGGGTGCCGCAAATTGGCCGACAAGGGGGTCACCGACGCGATCGTTGGCTTCCGGGTGCCCTACATCAAGGGAGCCGACCCCGAACCTGTGCAGACCAAGATCGACCACCTGCAGCGCTTCGGTGATGACGTGATTGCTCATGTCTGAGCAACTTTCCACCGGTGCTTTCCAGGAGGCCATCGCGGAGGCCGAGCGCCTCGTGCGAAACGCTTCCTTCATCGAGACTGAGCAAGATCTCGCCGAGGGGCTCGACTACCTAGCTGGCTCGATCCGCTCGGCCATCCAGATGGCCTTCGCCTATGACCTTGAGCATCCGGTGCTGATCAATCCCACTCATCAGTACTCCCGTCAGGGGCTCGACAACCCCGATGCCATCTATTTCAACGCCTACCTCGCGCAGGGGGCGTCGTACCGTCTGAGCGGCAAGCGCGGCTCCACTGCCGACTTGAGCTTTCAGATCATGGATGGCACCTACTCCGCCGACGGTGCCCCAGGCACCGTGGCCGCCTTCGATGACCGCGAACTCACCATCGCCGCTGATGGCACGTTCGAATGGGAGTTTCAGGGCACCAAGTCAGGCACCCTCATCATCCGTGAGGTGTACGACGACTGGCTCCTTGAAGAGCGCGGGTCGTTGAGGCTTCAGCGACTCGACACCGCCGGCGCTCCCCGCCAAGCAGCCCACACCTCGAAGGCCGAGAAGCGTTTCGGGGTGGCGGCCAAAATGTTGACGGGGCGGCTGAAGACGTGGTTCGCCTTTCCTGAGTGGTTCACCTACAAGGAGCCGGTGAACACCTTGACCACGCCCAAGAGCACTCCGGGTGGTTTGGCCTCGCAGTACTCCTCGATCGGCCACTACGAACTCAGCAACGACCAGGCACTCGTGGTCACCGTGCCGGTCGCACAGTGTGCCTACCAAGCGATCCAGGTGGGGTCTGCGTGGTACATCTCCACCGACTACGAACACCACCAAACCTCAATGACCCGTGCCCAATCGGTCGTGAGTGGTGATGGACTGCTTAGGTATGTGATCAGTGAGCGCAACCCTGGTGTTGCCAACTGGCTGGAAACCACTGGGCACCGACGCGGTGTGATGATGCTGCGCTGGCAGCGCCTCAACCCCAACCCTGACGTGGGCGCACCCGCCGTCGAACTCGTCGACTTCGACACCTTGGCGCAACGCGTCGACCTCACCGATCAACGCATCTCAGAAGAGTCCTGGACCAAGCGCATTGAAGCGCGCCAGGTTGGCATCGCACGAAGGATGATCAGTTGAATCTGCTCAAAGACAAAGTCGTTGTTCTTTCCGGAGTCGGACCCGGCCTGGGTTGGTCCCTTGGTGATGAGGCCGCTCGGATGGGCGCCCACCTGGTGCTCGCCTCTCGCACCGAGAAGCGGTTGCGCAAACTCGCTGACCAAGTTGAGTCACACGGGCGCCGCGCGCTGATCGTGCCGACCGACATCACCGATGACGCGGCTTGCGAGAACCTGCGTGATGCGGCGCTTAAGGAGTTCGGTCGGGTCGACGTACTCATCAACAATGCGTTCGCGATCCCGCCGAT
>CALMMO010000108.1 GCA_937868455.1 uncultured Marmoricola sp. | reverse complement strand
GTGCGTGCCGAGTACGTCGTGCGCGCCACCGAAGGGTGGACTAGGGATTTCGATCGCCGCGCAATCGCGCCGGTCTACTCCTTGATGGTCGCCACAGAGCCGATTCCAGACGATGTGTGGGCTGATGTGGGCCTAGCCAAGCGGCAGACCTTTAGCGATGGCCGTCATGTGGTCATCTACGGTCAGCGCACCGCCGACGGACGGATGGTGTTTGGGGGTCGTGGCGCGCCGTACCACTTCGGATCGGCGATTTCACCGGCCAATGATGCGGACCAGTCGGTCTTCGCCACCTTGAGAGACACCGTGCGCGAGATGTTCCCCCAACTTCAAGGCATCGGGTTCACTCATGCCTGGGGTGGCCCGCTGGGCATCGCCCGTGATTGGTCAGCTTCTGTGGGCCTAGATCGCGCGACTGGGCTGGCTTGGGCTGGTGGCTACGTCGGTGATGGAGTCTCGACCACCAACTTGGCCGGTCGCACGCTGCGCGACCTAATCATGGGCAACTCGACCGAGCTCACAGCGCTGCCCTGGGTGAACCACCGCTCTCGGCGCTGGGAGCCAGAGCCGTTGCGCTGGATCGGTATCAATGCCGGATTGCGCGCCATGACCCTGGCTGACTCTGAGGAGGCTCGCACTCGCCAGGAGAGCAAGATCGCCGGGCTGATGGCCCCTCTGATGCACGGCTAATGAGCCGGCAAGTGCGTGCGGGGAGCCATGCGCGGACCCCGTCTGGGTCGATTGAGTCCGGCTAGAGCAACCAATGCCTGCACTCGGTAACGGTGTGGCCGCCAGGGCTCCAGTAGCTCTTCCAAGGCCGCGTCATCGATCGGAGTGCCGGTCAGCGCCCAGCCAATGTTGGGTGCAACGTGGTAGTCACCAAAGCTCACTGCATCCGCGTCGCCGAGTGCCCGCTGGCGCACCTCTGCCGACGTCCAGATGCCGAGCCCGGGCAATGCACGCAGGGTTTCGTCCACAAGCACCGTGTCGTGCTGCCTGGCCTCCAACGTCTGGGCATAACGCGCCGCAGTCACCAACGCCTTCGAGCGCTGCGGATCGATGTGCATCTGGAGCCATGCCCAACTCGGGATCGACCGCACAGTCTCCGCGCTAGGTTGGATCCAGAGGTTCGCCAAAGGCCCCGGTGCGCGTTCCCCATGGCGAATCACCAGGTTGCGAAAGCCGCGATAGGCCTCTTGCCCGGTGACCTTCTGCTCAATGATGGCCGGAGCGAGGGCCTCCCAGACCCGCTGGGTTTTGGACACACGCCAGTGACCAAATCGACGCCATGCCTGCTCAAGCGCCCGATGCTGCGGATCAAACCCCGTTGGATCATCGTCTGCGCCCAACAGGGCCGGCATCGTCTCTAAGGCCCACGGAGCACCCTCGCCCCAGGCACGGCCAATGACATGGCCTTCGGTCTTCGTTAGGTGCAAAGTTGCCGGACCAATGGGAGTGCGCATCCCAATCCAGTGGCCGTCTTCGACAACGCGGTACGTCGGGTCGCCGCTGCCTCGGCGAAGGCCAGCCAAATTGAGCGCGATC
>CALMMO010000107.1 GCA_937868455.1 uncultured Marmoricola sp. | reverse complement strand
AACTTGACTCGCCGAGGCTGGCAAGGCTTAATGCCGTGGCGGGCACCCGTGATGGCTTCAAGCTTTCCGAGATCGATCTCGTGCAGCGCCGCGAAGGCGATGTGCTCGGCACCGATCAAAGCGGACGGCGCAGCACGTTGCAGTTGCTCAGCGTTGTCAGCGCCAAAGACGTTGCGGTGATCGAGGAAGCCCGCGAGATTGCCACCGCGTTCGTCGCACAGGACCCGACCTACTCGACCAATCCCGACCTGGCCAAAGCTGTGTGGGATCTCGAAGATCGCGCCGACTACCTGGAGATGGGATGACCCGCATCATCGCTGGCTCCGCCAAGGGACGACCCCTCAAGACGCCCGAAGGTGATGGCACCCGACCGACCACCGACCGAGTGCGCGAAGCGCTCTTCTCGGTGTTGGTCTCCGAATTCGGGTCCTTAGCTGGCCTTAGCTTCCTTGACCTGTTCGCGGGTTCAGGGGCTGTTGGTCTCGAGGCGCTTTCCAGAGGGGCAGACCACGCTGTGCTGGTAGAGCGCGAGCGCAAAGCACTGATTGCGCTGCGAGCCAACGTGGCCGCGCTGGGTTTGGGTGGCGTTGTGCGGCCGGGAACGGTGAGTGACTTCGTCTCCGCCGCCACTGACCAACGCTTCGATGTTGTGTACGTCGACCCGCCGTACGCGGTGAAGAACGCGGTCATCGAGGAGCTCCTTGAGCGGGTGGGCGACTCGCTTCTAGCCGAGCGCGGGCTCATCGTCATTGAGCGCAGTGCTCGCGACGGTGTGCCTCAGGTGCCCGATCGACTGAACCTCGTGAGTGAGAAGAACTACGGCGAGACCAAACTCATCTTCCTCGAGCACTCCTCGAGCCTGCCGTGAGGCTGATCACGCGTGGGGCCCGGCCCCACGACGCCCCTCTAGGCTTAGCTGTCGTCGAGCAAAGGGAGTTTTCATGAGACGCGCTGTCTGTCCAGGCTCATTCGACCCGGTGACCAATGGGCACCTAGACATCATTTCGCGCGCGGCGATGCTCTTTGACGAGGTCGTTGTCGCGGTCGGTGTGAACAAGTCGAAGTCGAGCGCCCGACTCTTCAGCGCCGACGAACGCATGGGCATGCTGCGTGAAGTGTGTGCGCCGTTCCCTAACGTGCGAGTGGCCGGTTTTGAGGGGTTGTTGACCACCTTCTGCGAGGCCAACGACATCCGCGCCATCGTCAAAGGCCTGCGAGCGGTCTCCGATTTCGACTACGAACTCCAAATGGCACAGATGAACTCCAGCCTTGCTGATGGGGTCGAGACCGTGTTCATCCCCACCAGCCCGGAGTACTCATTCCTGGCTAGTTCGCTGGTCAAGGAGGTCGCGATGTTTGGCGGCGACGTCAGTGCCCTGGTGCCAGCAGCGATTCTGGATCGGCTCACCGAGCGCTTAGCTCAGCGTGCCCGAGGCGAAGTGTGACCTGCACTGCTAGGCGTTTTGCTGCTCAGAGGTCCTCACGGCTACCATTTCTAAGTTCTACAGATGCCAGATGCAAGGTGACGCCCTGACCAGTCTCGACCCGAGAGCCCCGTTCGTGCTTGACACTCGCGAGCTCGGACGCCGCCCGGGGTCGATGATTAAGAAGTGCTTCACTGCACCTGCGCCTGCAGAGCTAGGCATCGAAGTTCTTGGTGTCCCTGAAGGTTCGCCCGTCGAGATTGACGTGCGACTCGAAGCGGTCATGGAGGGCGTGCTCGCCACAGGTTCAGCGCAAGCTGATCTCGACGGCGAATGCGTGCGTTGCTTGGAGCCCATTGAGGACACCCTCGATGTGGACTTCCAAGACCTCTATGTCTACGACGACCTTCGGGGAGACAGCGACGACGATGTCCGTCGGCTAGAGGGAGATTTGCTCGACCTAGAGCCGGTGCTACGGGATGTGGTGGTGCTTGCGCTGCCGTTCCAGCCCTTGTGTGAGCCTGATTGTCCGGGGTTGTGCACCACGTGTGGTGCGCGCCTAGCTGATGATCCGGGCCATTCGCACGGGGAGCAGGTTGATCTCCGTTGGGCCGGTTTGCAGAGTCTGGCTCTCGAGGCTGACACCGACGACGTACACGACGGGCCCCATGGGTCCGCTGAGAAGGAGTAAGAAGTGGCTGTTCCGAAGCGGAAGATGTCGCGCAGCAACACCCGTCACCGCCGGTCGCAGTGGAAGGCATCTGCGCCCTCATTGGTGACTTGCGCCAACCCCGCCTGCGGCTCGAAGCACCTGCCGCACCGTGCGTGTGGTCAGTGTGGGCAGTACGGCGCCAAAGCCGACCGTCGCCAGGTCCTCTGACGGACCACGACGCGCTACGCGCTCAGCTCGGCAATCCAGATGTGACTGCCGAGCTTTTGGCGTTGGCGCTAACCCACCGGTCATGGGCCTACGAAAACGGAGCGGCCCCCACTAACGAGCGCTTGGAGTTCTTGGGCGACTCAGTGCTTGGTGTCGTCATCACCGAGACGCTCTACGTGACCCACCCAGAGCTCTCTGAGGGGCGCCTGGCCAAACTGCGTGCAGGCGTGGTCAACGCGCGCGCTCTGGCCGATGTCGCTCGCGCGATTGGGCTAGGCGAGTTTGTTCGTCTCGGCAAGGGCGAGGAGTCCACGGGCGGACGCAATAAAGCCTCGATCCTCTCCGACACGCTCGAAGCAGTGATCGGTGCGATCTATCTGTGTGGCGGGTTCGAGGTCGCTGCCCGCGTCGTACACGACTTGTTTGATCCGCTGCTAGTCGACGCTGCCGAACTCGGAGCCGGTCTCGACTGGAAGACGAGCTTGCAAGAACTCTCATCCAACCTTGAGTTGGGTGTGCCTGAGTACCTCATCGAAGACGAAGGCCCTGATCACGAAAAGGTCTTCACGGCCCAAGTGCGCCTAGGCAACCAGTTGTACGGCAACGGTGTTGGGCGATCGAAGAAGGAAGCCGAGCAGCAGGCCGCTCAGGCGGCCTATTCAAGCCTTTCGCCTGATGCCTGAACTCCCAGAAGTTGAGGTCGTGCGCCGAGGCCTTGAGGCTCACGTGCTCTCGCGTCCGGTCCAATCTGTTGAGGTTTTGCATCCCCGACCCGTACGCCGCCACCTAGCTGGTCCCGCAGACTTCGCAGCCCGACTGGAGGGCCGCTCGTTTGAGGCGGCGCGGCGCCGAGGCAAGTACCTCTGGTTGGCCCTCGACTCCGGTGACGCTTTGCTTGCGCACCTCGGCATGAGTGGGCAAATGCTGGTCAACGAGATCGGTGACCCCGATCAACGCCACCTTCGAGTGAGGTTCACCCTCAGCGATCGCGAACTTCGCTTTGTCGACCAACGGATGTTTGGGGGAGTGGCCCTTTCTGAGGGCGGCTCGCAGTTGCCACCAGAGATCGAGCACATCGCCCGCGACCCACTCGACCCTGAGTTCGACGACGAGGCGTTCGTGGCGAGAGTCAGGCGCTCGCTCCCAGGGATCAAGAGACAACTACTCAACCAATCACTGGTCAGCGGCATCGGCAACATCTACGCCGACGAGGCCCTGTGGCGGGCCAAAGTGCATGGCGAAGTGCCAGGCCCTGAGTTAGCTGCCACCCAGGTGCAGTCGCTGCTCAACCACGCCCGAGACGTCATGAGCGCCGCGTTGCGCGAAGGCGGCACCTCCTTTGACGCGATGTACGTCAACGTCAACGGAGAGTCGGGCTACTTCGATCGATCGCTCAATGTTTATGGCCAAGAAGATCAGCCCTGCCCGCGGTGCGGTGAACCCATCACCCGCGCTGCGTTCATGAACCGGTCGTCGTACTTTTGTGGGGTCTGCCAGGGGTGAAGTTTCACCGGGTACCCGGTGAAACTTGCGCTTCCCACGTGAAACTTCACATGG
>CALMMO010000106.1 GCA_937868455.1 uncultured Marmoricola sp. | reverse complement strand
TGGTTGCACTCCGTGGCGCGCACTCACGTCGACGTTTCGTTGCGTCACCGGCCGGTCCTCATCGCGAACGCCTTGGGTTCTCCGCCAGCCGATGTGATCGAGCAAGCCCACGCGGCCGGTGTGGCCGTTGCCGCGCTGGCAGGCACTGCGGGGCATGCCCGATCTCACGTTGCCAACGGCGTCGACATCGTGGTGGCCCAGGGCTACGAAGCCGGTGGGCACACCGGACTAATTTCGACGATGGTTTTGGTCCCTGAGGTTGTGGACGCGGTGGGTCCCGACGTGCCCGTGTTGGCTGCTGGCGGGATCGGTTCTGGTCGCCAGATTGCGGCTTCTCTTGCCCTGGGGGCACAGGGTGTGTGGATGGGGTCATGGTGGCTTGGTGCTGCTGAGTACGACTTGTCAGCTGGCACCGCCGTACGCACAGCTTTGCTGAACGCGACCTCATCTGACACAGTGCGCAGCCGGATCTACTCAGGCAAGCCTGCTCGCTTGCTCAAGACGGCGTGGACCGACGCCTGGGAAGCTGCCGATGCGCCTGACGCCTTGCCGATGCCCTTACAGAATCTGCTGGTCTCTAACGCCCACTCACGGCTGAACCAGGGCGATGACCCCAGCACGGTCGCGATGCCCGCAGGGCAAATCGTAGGCAGGCTCAACGAGGTCCGACCGGTCGCGCAGATGATGAGCGACCTTGTTTCGCAGTACTCCGAAGCAGTGGAGCGACTCCCTCGCTGAAGCCGCTACCTGGCGAGCGCCTGTCCAATCCGGCGTGAAGACTCCGTGGTGCCGCCGAGTTCAAACTCAGCACGCTTGAGTCCGGTGAAGTAGCGGTGAGCCTCCCCATCGAGGTCAATGCCGACGCCGCCGTGCACGTGCACGGTCGTGTGAGCCACCTTGTGTCCCGCATCGGCAGCCCAGAGTTTCGCGACGGCAACCTCAGTGGCCGCAGGTAGCCCCTCATCTAGGCGCCAGGCTGCCTGCCACAAGGAGAGGTCGGCGCCCAGGACGTCGATGTAACCATCGGCTAGTCGTTGCGAGACCGCTTGGAAGGTGCCGATCGGGCGTCCGAACTGCTCGCGGGTTCGGGCGTAGGCCGCAGTCAAAGTTTGGGCACCTTGCAGCCGACCCAGTTGTTCGGCACAACGAAGCACAGTGAGTACCTCGACTAACCGCGCAACTGCGTCAGGCCCCCCGAGGTGGGTGGCAGGTGTATTGCTCAACGTGAGTTGGCCGACCACTTCACCGTCGCTGGTGTGCTGGTCGGCCCAAGCCACGCCGTCGGCGTTGGCATCGACTTGGAACAAGCCGCTATCGGTAGTCACCAAGAAGGCGGCGCCACGGTGAGGAGAGCGCACCAGCACCTTGACGCCCGACACCGTCTCGCTACCAGTGGTCAGGCACTGTGTGGGGTTGGCTTCGAGCGGCTCAGCGTGCGCGATGCTGAGGATGGCTTCACCAGAGGCGGCCTTGGCGAGCAAGCCTGAGGTGGGTGCCACCTCTGCTAGCACGTACGACGCTGCCAGGTGATCGGCCAGCGGCACAGGAGCCAGCACCCGGCCGGCCTCAACGAGCACACGGGCGAGTTCGATGAGACCGAGCCCGGCACCTCCGTTGGCCTCGGGTACGCCCAGGCTCAGCAGGCCGGTCTCGCCAAGGGCTGACCACAGCGCGGCGTCGAAACGGTCACCTGTTGCCTCAACGGCGCGCAGTTGCTCGTTCGAGGTGAAGCCCGCGAGCACCTGGGCGGCGAGGCCAGCGGCCTCATCTGCTTCGGGGGAGAAAGTGAAGTCCACGGGTCAGCTCCTCTTCGGGGCGGGCAAGCCGAGGCCTACGTAGCCGATGATGTCTCGTTGAATTTCGTTCGTGCCGCCGCCGAAAGTCATGACCAGCGACGAGCGGTAGAACCGCTCCAGACGTCCGGCCAAGGCTGCACCAGCAGACCCAGCGGAAACCAGCGAGGCTGGGCCGACGATCTCCATCAGAGCACGGTAGGCCTCAGTGGCGAGTTCGGAGCCGAAGACCTTGGTGGCGCTCGCGTCGGCTGGTGAGAGGTTCTGGGTGGCCGTGGCCAGCTTCAGGTTTAACAGCCGAAGCATCTCTGTGCGTGCGTGCGCGCGGCCCAAGAGCGCTTGCACCCAGTCAGTGTCGATGACGCGGATGCCGTCGCGCTTCGTCTCTTTGGCCCACTCGATGACCTGCTCCAGGGAGTGAATCAAGGGCGCGGCAGAGGTGAGCGCAACACGTTCGTGGTTGAGCTGGTTGGTCATCAAGGGCCAGCCACCGTTGAGCTCGCCAACCAAGTTGTCGACTGGAACCCGTACACCGTCGTAGTAGGTGGCAGACGTGCCCACACCGGCAACCGTGTGCACGGGGGTGTAGGAGAAGCCCTTGGAGTCAGCGGGCACCAAGACGATCGAGAGCCCCTTGT
>CALMMO010000105.1 GCA_937868455.1 uncultured Marmoricola sp. | reverse complement strand
GGTAAGAGCGCCGCATGTCTTTGAGCACCTTGTCAGACCCGGACTGCAGCGGCATGTGCAACTGGTGCATCACGTTCGGGGTCGCTGCCATGGCTTCAATGACATCGTCGGTGAAGGCCGCGGGATGCGGAGAGGTGAACCTCACCCGATCGAGACCTTCGATCTGGCCACAAGCGCGCAGCAGTTTGCCGAAAGCGAATTTGTCGCCGAACTCCACGCCGTACGTATTCACGTTTTGGCCAAGGAGCGTGACCTCGCAGACGCCCTGTGCCACCAGCGCCTCGATCTCGGCGAGGATCTCCCCCGGGCGGCGATCCTTCTCTTTGCCGCGCAGCGAGGGCACGATGCAGAACGTGCAGGTGTTGTTGCAGCCGACGCTGATTGAGACCCACGCGGCGTAGGCCGACTCGCGCTTGGTCGGCAAGGTGCTGGGGAAGACCTCGAGACTTTCCAAGATCTCGACTTGTGCTTCTGACTGGCTGCGAGCGCGATCGAGCAATGCTGGCAGCGAGCCGATGTTGTGGGTGCCGAAGACCACGTCGACCCACGGCGCACGGGTGGTGATGGTGTCGCGGTCTTTTTGGGCCATGCACCCACCCACGGCGATCTGCATGCCGGGGGTCTTGGCCTTGATGGGAGCTAGGTGTCCGAGGTTGCCGTACAACTTGTTATCAGCGTTCTCGCGGACCGCGCAGGTGTTGAACACGACCACGTCGGGAGTCGCTTCTGCCTCGGCAGCGACATAGCCAGCGTCTTCGAGCAGGCCGCGCAGGCGCTCGGAATCGTGGACATTCATCTGGCACCCGTAGGTGCGGACTTGGTAGGTGCGTGGCACGGTCGTCACTGGTTCAGGCATAACCGGACTAGGGTACGGCGCTCGCGCCGATCCGCCACCTTTGCCCGTTCGAGCAGGGCAGGTCAGTGGCTAGGCGTTGGGCTTGTCGGTCACCCAGAGTCGGATCTCGCCTTCGATCACGACGGTGCCGTCGACGCGGACTCCGCGAACCCGCACGGGCAGGTCCGGGTCATCGCTGGTCCATTGCTCGGGGTTGGTCTCGGCGATGCAGGTGATGTCGGAGTCGGCTTTGGCGGTGTATTGCACTGTCATCCCTTTGGGGATCCACCGTTTGGTGCGCGGGATGCTGGCTTCGGCGAGTGCCCCCATGGCGGCTTCGAGGCCGTTGCATAGGGCGATGGCGTGCACGGTGCCGATGTGGTTGTGCACCGCTCGGCGGTTTTTGATCACGAGTTCGGCGTGATTGGCCTCAACCACGGTGAAGCGCGGCGAGATCGAACCAAAGTAGGGCGCTTTGCGCGAGAACCCCCAGTCAAAGACTCGGGTGCCCAGCAATGGGATGGTCTTGGACTTCTCAAAGAGCGCGAGGACGTTCACGCACTGACCCTAAACGCGCGATGAGGCGAGCGCTGCGTGAGCCTGCACACACCTCAGAGGTCGGGGTCGACCAAGTCTGCGTCGAGTTCTTCGCGTACGACGCGATAGGCGACTCCCGGGCTGTGTCCCTTGCGGGCCAACATGCCCACCAACCGGCGCACGGCCACCTGCTGGTCAAGCCCGCGCATCGAGCGCAGTTTGCGGCGCACCATCTCGCGTGCCACCTCAACCTCGGCGTCTGGTTCGTCGGCGGCTCGCTCATCAAGCGCCTCACCTGCAACTTCGTCGTCGACGCCTTTGCGCCGCAACTCTTGAGCGAGCGCCCGTCGGGCTAATCCCCTACCCTCTTGGCGCTGCTGGACCCACAACCGCGCGAACGCAGCATCATCGATCAACCCAACCTCGGTGAACCGATCCAAAAGCCTGGTTGCGATGTCATCGGGCACGTTGCGCGAGGCCAACTTGTCAGCCAACTCTTTGCGAGTGCGCGCCCGACCCGTGAGTTGATCAAGCAAGATCTTGCGCGCCACCGACTCCGGATCAGCCTCGGGCCCCAAGTCGCGCTCCTCAGAAGGCTCCGCCCCCGCCCTCACCGACGCGACCCTTCTAGAGAGTGCCGGCGCCCAGTTATGGCGCGCCCCCCGAGAAACGCCCCATCAAAACCGAAGATCACAAGAACCCCTGTAGGAGCCGTCAAACCGGTGTGAGTACCGAGAGCCTCAGACTCGCGCGCAACCACGAGACTTCCAATAGACCCAACAAACGTCATGCGACCACCCCGAGAAGCGCCCTGAAACCGAAGATAACCAAATCCCTCGATCTAGGAGTCGTCAAACCTGCGATATCCCAAGGCGGAAGGAGGGAAGCAGTACGAACGTACTGCGACTGACTGACAACGCCGGGAGATCGTAGGTTTCACGACTCCACTAGAAGTCGATCCCGTCGGGGTCGATACCAGCATCAGCAACAAACTCGGCCGGCT
>CALMMO010000104.1 GCA_937868455.1 uncultured Marmoricola sp. | reverse complement strand
ACCGACTTAGGCGGCTTGAGTTCGTCAAGAAGGTGCCAGGCAATGGCCTCACCTTCGCGGTCCTCATCCGTGGCGAGGAAGAGTTCGTCGGCCTCTTTAACAAGCTTCTTCAGTTTGGCGATGTGAGCCTTTTTGTCGCGCGGCACGACGTAATAGGGCTCAAAGCCGTTATCCACGTCGACGGCCATGCGGCCCCAGGGCTTGTCCTTGATCTTCGCTGGGGTGTCAGCGGCGCCCTGCGGAAGGTCACGAATGTGACCGATGGACGACTCCACCACGTAGTCGCGGCCAAGGTAGCCAGCAATAGTGCGGGCCTTGGCCGGTGACTCAACGATGACCAACTTGTGTGTCACAGGAGGCTTACCCCTCAATCATGGGCTGCCCAATAAGGGCACTTCGGAGGTGACAACGTAGCGCGTGAAAGTTTCGATGCCACTTTCGCCTCCACACAAGCCGACACGGAGTCGCTATCCACAGCGCGCTCTGAAGGCCTAGTCAAGGCCCTTGACAGGTGCCATCCTCGACCACCCACCCCCTGGTGCGGAGGCGGGTTTGGTGGGCGGCGAGGCCCCGCGACATCAGGCTTGCGGTTGTAAGAATCCCTGCTCGACCAACGTCCGCACCGAAGCGACTAGCGCTGCCGGGTCGGGTACGCCGATCAAGTCGTCCAGTGCGGCCATGATCTGCCCGATGCTCAAGTCGCCGTCACAGGCACCCACCAGCGCCGCCTCGGCGGTGGTGGCGTGCCACGCACGGCGCAGTCCAACTTGTTGGCGCAACACGATGGCCTCAGGGTCCTCGGCTCCGGGTGAGCCGACGGTCTCTTGGGTGACGTCGGCGCGCAGCACCAGATGCGACGCGCGCAGGGCGTCGTCAGAGGCCAAGGCCAACCAGGTGTTGGCATCAAAGTGCGCCGAGATAGCCGGGCCGATGGGCTGCTCGATCGCATGCGGCCACGCCAACGCCGTGACACTGCTGCTGGCCGACTTGCGCAAGTTGATCCAGCCGAAGCCGATGCCAGTGATCTGTTGTTCTTCAAACCACGACAACCAGGTGTCGTAGCGGCGGGTGTAGTCGGGGGCACCTTGGTGCCCGGAGTCGCGCAGCCACAGTTCGACGTATTCGGCCGGATCGAGCACCTCGCGTTCAACGATGAACGCCTCACAGTCTGTGACCCACTCGCCCAACCGCTCGCCCCATTCGCGGCCCTCGACGTGAGCCCAGTTGGCCAAGATCTGACACAACCCACCTGAGGTGAGGTGCTGCGGCGCACGACGTACGACGTGTTCCACCACCTGATCCCCCGGCAAACCCGAGTCGCGATAGACCAAGCGCTCCCCGGTGGCGGGGGAGATCACGAATGGCGGGTTAGTCACGATGAGGTCAAAAACTTCATGAGCAACGGGTTCGAAGAACGACCCTTCCCGCGTGTTCACGCCCGAGATGCCATTGAGCGCCAAGTTGAGATTCGTCAGCCACAGCGCTCGCTTGTTGACGTCGGTCGCCACCGTGTTCACCGCGTGCGCCGCTAAGTGCAGTGCCTGCACCCCGCAACCTGTGCCCAGGTCCAGTGCCCGAGAGACCGGCGTGCGCACAGTCATCTGGGCCAGTGACGTCGACGCACTACTGATGCCCAAGACGTGGTCAGCACTCACCGCATTGGGCGAGCCATCCAGACCAGGAGTCAGATCGCTGGCCACCCACAGGTCGACCGATTCGGTGGCATAGGGCCGCACATCAATCGCGGCCGCGACCTCACCGACGCTGCGGCGCAACACTCCTTCTACGCACAGACGGTCAACCAGTCCGGGCAGCGCTGCTTCCGCGTCCTCCAGCGGCACCGGTTGCTGGAGCAACCACAACCTCATCAGGGTGTCGAGATGGTCACCCCCAGCAGTTGCCCTCATCGCTGGCGTGGTCTCGTTGCGCGAAAGTGCCAGGTGGGCCGTGGCTCCCAGACGTTCCGCGACTCCGTTGTAGCGGTATCCGGCGCGATCAAGCGCCTCGGCCAACGGTCCTGCAAGCGCCCACGACATGGGCCAGAGGCTACCTAGTAGCCGGGCTAGCTCAGGCCACCTGTCCAGCAAGCGCCTTCCAGGTCCTAAGTTGGGCGCGTGAAAGCACGCCAAGGCTTCGACTACGCCATGTTGGCGTTGCTATGGGGCAGCAGTTTCTTGGTGATGCACCGCACCATCATTCCCTTCGGCTGGGTCGGCGTCGTGACCTTCCGAGCCTTCATCGCCTCCGGACTGCTGGTCCTCTTTGCACTCCTCACCCGTCGATGCTTGGTCTTTGGTGCGCCGTGGTGGCGGTTCGCGATCGTCGGCGCCACCACTGTTGTGGGGCAACTGGTCTTTTTGGCGTACGCCGTGCAGTCGATCGGCACCGCCATGTCGGCCATCTTGGTGGCAACCATCCCGTTGTTCTCCATGATCATCGGGCACTTCTGGCGCATCGAAACCATCACTGCCCTGGGTCGCGTCGGCATTGGGCTCGGGGCACTCGGCACGGTCGCTCTCGTGGGCTTCCCCGCGGTGCCGATCACCAGCGGATTCATGCTCGGCTGCGGGGCAATGGTGCTCTCGACGCTCTCAGCCGCGATCGGCAGCAACTACGCCCGACTGCACTTGGGAGCGGTGAGTTCCTTCGACTCCACGATCGCGACATTCTTCTTCGGCGGTCTGATCGCACTGCCGCTGCTGCTGCTGGTGCCCGTGCCAGGACCCGTGGGTTTGAGTGACGTTGCCTGGATCGTGTTCCTGGCAGCCTCGATGAGTTCGCTGACCTATGTGCTCTATTTCCGGTTGGTCGCCGAGGTGGGCGCCACCATCGCCATCTCAGTGGAGTTCGTGGTCACCACGGTCGCGGTCGTGCTGGGTGCTGTGGTCCTTCACGAAGCGCTGACCTGGGTGCAGGTGGCTGGCGGAGCCGTGATCATCGCAGGCTGCTTGCTGGTTCTCGGACTCGATCCACGAGCACTTGCGGCGTACGGCAAACGCCCGCCGCTGGAATAGCCGAGCGCAAAGACCTCCAAAAAGACCTGTGCCCCGGAAGGCATTCACCTTCCGGGGCACAGATTCAGACAATTACTCGATGACGCTAGAGCGCTTCTTCGAGATGTAGACCGAGATGGCGATGCCAGCGAAGGCAGCCACCGCAATCAGAATGCGCATCGGGCTGTCGCCCAGAGCAATGACGGCGCCCACGATCAACAGCGAGACCAGGTTCATCACCTTGATCAGCGGGTTGATCGCCGGACCAGCAGTGTCCTTGAAGGGGTCACCAACGGTGTCACCGATAACGGTCGCAGCGTGAGCGTCAGAGCCCTTGCCACCGTGGTGTCCGTCTTCGACCAACTTCTTGGCGTTGTCCCAAGCACCACCGGCGTTGGCCAAGAAGACCGCCATCAGGGTGCCCGAAGCAATCGCGCCAGCAAGGAACCCGGCCAGCGGGCCGATGCCCAGACCGAAACCAACCGCGATTGGCGAGAGGATCGCCAAGATGCCGGGGGTAGCCAACTCGCGGAGCGAGTCACGGGTCACGATGTCAACGACCTTGCCGTATTCGGGGCGGCCGGTGCCTTCCATGATGCCGGGGATCTCGCGGAACTGGCGACGTACTTCCATCACCACTGCGCCCGCAGCGCGACCCACAGCGTTGATGGCCAGACCCGAGAACAAGAACACAACCGAGACACCCAGGAGCATGCCCACGATCAGGTCAGGGCTGAACACGAAGAACAGCTTGCTGGCGTCATCAGCGTTCGGCAGTTCCTTGATCACCGAACCGATGTAAGAACCGAACAGCGCGCTAGCCGCGAGTACGGCGGTAGCAATCGCGATGCCCTTGGTGATGGCCTTGGTCGTGTTACCGACTGCGTCAAGCTCGGTGAGGATCTTCGCGCCTTCTTCGCTCACGTCACCTGACATCTCAGCGATGCCCTGTGCGTTGTCGGAGACCGGACCGAAGGTGTCCATAGCCACGATGACACCGACGGTGGTCAGCAGACCACAACCGGCCAGCGACACCGCGAACAGAGCCACCGACAGCGAGCCGCCGGCGAGCAGGAACGCGCCGAACACGGCAGCGCCGATCACCAAGGTGGTGTAGACGGCCGACTCGAAACCGACCGAAAGACCGCTGAGGATCACGGTGGCAGCGCCGGTGAGCGAGGTGCGCCCAACGTCTTGAACCGGACGGTGGTCAGTGCCGGTGAAGTAACCGGTCAGCGCCAAGATGACAGCTGCCAGCACGATGCCGATGACCACGGCCGAAGCAGCGATCAGAGCCGGGTTGCCAGTGAGGGCACCCGAACCAGCCAGCTTGTCCAAGGCCGCCGCAGCGTTGTCGCCAGGGGTCAAGTCAGCAAAGCTGCTGGGCAGGTAAACGAACGCCAACGCAGCCGAAGCAATCGCGCCGACTGCAGCGGAGATGTAGAACGCACGGTTGATGGTGACCAGACCGTTTTCGCCCGCGCGGGGCTTGGTCAGGTAGACACCGGCGATCGCGGTCAACGCGCCAATGGCGGGAACCAGCAGCGGGAACACCAGACCTTGGTAGCCGAACGCGCTCCAGCCGAGGATCAAGGCAGCAACCAGGGTTACGGCGTAGGACTCGAACAAGTCCGCAGCCATACCGGCGCAGTCACCCACGTTGTCGCCCACGTTGTCGGCGATGGTCGCCGCGTTGCGCGGGTCGTCCTCGGGGATGTTGTTCTCAACCTTGCCGACCAGGTCAGCGCCGACGTCTGCGGCCTTGGTGAAGATGCCGCCACCAACACGCATGAACATCGCCAGCAACGCCGCACCGAAGCCGAAGCCTTCGAGCACGTGCGGAGCCTTCTCGCGGAAGATCAGGACGACGCTGGCAGCACCGAGCAAGCCCAGGCCGACAGTGGCCATGCCGACAACCGCACCGGTGCGGAAGGCAACATTCATGGCCGGGTCGCGACCCTCGGTGTTGGCCGCAGCCGCCACGCGAACGTTCGCCTTCACAGCCAGCGACATGCCCAGGTAGCCAATGGCCGCCGAGAAGCCAGCGCCGAGCAAGAAGGCAAGCGAGCGTGCGATGCGCACGGTCATGTCTTCAGCAGGCAGAGCCAGCAACAGGACAAACGCCACGGCAGCAAAGATGCCCAACGTGCGGAACTGACGTCCCAGGTAGGCGCTAGCGCCTTCTTGCACTGCCTGAGCAATGCGCTTCATGTTTTCGGTGCCCTCGCCGGCTGCCAGTACCTGGCGCCGGAACATCGCAGCCATCACCAACGAAATCAGTGAAATGGCTAGGACGATGCCCACGAGGACGAGGTCAGAATTCCCGCCCATGGTTCTCCTATATCAATATGCAATCAGGGTCTGCGTCTCGCACCCGACACAGAGTTGCACGGGAGTCTACGGGTGATCGGCCCTGCCGTGGCATTGGGGTACGTCGACCGCCCCAGCAGGCGCGCCGCATGCCCCCTCACCAAGGTGACATCACTGTCGGAGCCACCTGACAGACTCCTGATCGTGAATCCTGGCGACCCCCGAGCAACGCTGGAGCGCCTGGCTGCCAGTGCTGGTCGTGAGGATCGGTTGACCCATCTTGAGGTCGTGCCTCCTCGGGTAGCCGACTTCTCGCACTGGCCAGACTGGGTGCACGCCGGCGTACTCACGGCGCTGGAGCGCCGGGGCATTGCACGACCGTGGGCTCACCAAACCGAGGCAGCCCAACTCGCCTTTGCTGGGCAGCATGTGGTGGTCGCCACTGGGACCGCGAGCGGCAAGTCGCTGGCGTTCCAACTTCCAGCGCTCACCACGATCCTCAACGAGCGTGGTCGTCAGGGTCAGCGCGGCGCCGGCGTGCTCTATCTATCTCCGACGAAGGCACTGGCTCACGATCAGGCGCTGAGCTTGCGTGGGCTTGAGACGGGCGTGCGCATCAGCACTCATGACGGTGACTCCACTCAAGAAGAGCGGGAGTGGACCCGAGACCACTCTGAATACATCTTGACCAATCCCGACATGCTGCATCGCTCGTTGCTGCCGACGCATCAGCGTTGGTCCAGCTTCTTCAAGTCACTGAGATTTGTCGTTATCGACGAGTGCCATCACTATCGAGGCGTCTTTGGCGCGCACGTCTCCGCAATCATTCGACGCCTTCGCCGCGTGTGCGCTGCCTATGGCGCCCACCCCACGTTCATCCTGGCCTCGGCGACTGCGGCTGACCCTGATCTGACAGCGCAGCGATTGATCGGCTTGCCGACGGTTGCTGTCACCAGCGACGGCTCCCCTCGCGGTCAACTTGCCTTGGCGTTGTGGGAGCCGCCGCTGACCGATCTCAAAGGTGAAAACGATGCCCCAGTGCGCCGCCCCAGTGGCGCCGAGATGGCCGACATCTTGGCTGATTTGGTCATCGACGGGGTGCACACGTTGGCCTTCGTGCGCTCCCGCCAAGGCGCCGAGCGAGTGGCCCTTGGTACCAAACAACATCTGGCCCAGGTCGACCCGGCGCTTGCCAACAAAGTGGCTGCTTACCGAGGGGGCTACCTGCCCGAGGAGCGTCGAGCTCTCGAGGCAGCCCTGCGCGATGGCTCCCTCGTCGGCTTGGCAGCAACCAACGCACTCGAGTTGGGCATCGATATCTCGGGCCTTGATGCGGTGTTGATCGGCGGCTTCCCTGGCACTCGCGCGGCGATGTGGCAGCAGTTTGGTCGGGCTGGGCGAGGTCACGGCAACGCCTTGGGGGTGTTCGTCGCGCGCGATGACCCCCTCGATACCTACCTCGTGCACCATCCCGAAGCGTTGCTCGATGCTCCTGTTGAAGCGACAGTCTTTGACCCGGAAAATCCCTACGTCGTCGGTCCGCACCTGTGCACAGCTGCAGCAGAGATCCCGTTGACGACTGCTGATTTCGACGTGTTCGGCGCCCAGACACCTGCCCTCGTCGACGACCTTGTCGAGCAGGGACTCTTGCGCAAACGTCCCCAAGGATGGTTTTGGACCGACCGTGCCCGCGCCAGCGATCTAGCTGACATCCGCTCCACCGGTGGCGCGCCGGTCCGCTTGGTCGAAACCGACACGGGTCGCTTGCTCGGCACCGTTGATGCCAGTTCAGCGCACTCCAGCGTGCACACAGGTGCGATCTATTTGCATCAAGGCGAAACCTTCGTGGTCGAACAACTCGACCTTGCCGACGACGTCGCGTTCATCACCCGAGCAGAAGTCGACTACTCCACCACCGCTCGCCAGATCACCGACATCGCCGTCATCGGCGAGAGCCAGCATCAGGTCTGGTCCTCGATCCGGTTGGCCTACGGCGAGGTGCAAGTCACCCACCAGGTGACCAGCTATCTGAAGAAATCGCGGCGGGGTGAGGTGCTTGCCGAACACCCCCTCGATTTGCCACCCAGGTCACTGCAGACCAAGGCGATCTGGTGGACCGTGCCTGAGCACGCACTCGACGGTTTCGAGCATGACCTGCCCGGGTCGGCGCATGCGGCCGAGCACGCCGCGATTGGGCTACTACCCCTGTTTGCCACCTGCGACCGCTGGGACATCGGCGGAGTCTCCACCGCGATGCATCCCGACACCGGCATGCTCACTGTCTTTGTCTATGACGGGCATCCAGGTGGGGCGGGCTTTGCCGAGCGCGGCTTCCACACTGCGCAGTCGTGGTTGCGGGCCACTCTCGCAGCGATCTCGGAGTGCGAATGCGACGAAGGGTGCCCCTCGTGTGTGCAATCGCCCAAGTGCGGCAACGGCAACTCGCCACTTGATAAGGCGGGTGCCATCGAATTGTTGAAGATTGTTGTGGCCAATGCGCCTCAGCAGCAGAGCTGACACTTAGGCTTGCCGTCGCAACACCCCACCGCCACAGGGGCGGCTGACTTGAGGAGTCACCATGATTTTGGCCGGTCTTTTGCTCATGATTATTGCTGGCTTAATGATCGCCTTGGGTGTGATGGGTGGAGACGGAAGCGCCTTCCTCGCCATTGGCGGAGCCTCGATGCGACTCACGGCCGCCGAACTCTTCTTGACCGGTGTGTTCACTGCCGTCGTGCTGATGCTCGGCTTTTGGATGATCCGCGCTGGCATCAGCCGGCGTTTGGCACGCCGCAGGGAGCAGAAGGAACTCGACGCGCGCAATCGCGAACTTGAGACCACTCGCCAGACCGAAGCTAAAGAGGCAGCCGAGGCGGCGAAGGCAGCCATCGCAAAAGCGGAAGCCGCACAAGCCGAGGCAGCCCAGGCGAAAGCCGCTTTGGACTCCAACCAGGCTGTGCCCCCGACTCAGTAGTCACTCGACTGGGCCAGCGCGCGCCCGTGCGGTCGTGCCCAGATCGAATCGAGCTAGGCCTGGTGGCGCGTCGACGTGCACCTGCACTGAGATCGACTGTGCGGCCACGATGCAGGTCACCAGTTCTGCACGGTTTGACCGGGCGATGGCCCGTGCCGCGTCGCACGCTTGACCACCCAACTGCACTGCATTGGCGCCAGCCAGCGCAGCAAGGTCGGCAGCGCTTTGGGCCCGACGATGGGTAAGCACGATGCCTGAGATGCCGACGGCAACGACAGCCACGAAACACAACAGAGCCAGCAAAGCCACGGCAAAGACCGACCCCACCCCACTGTCGTCCGCAATTGGCTTGCAACGAACGTTCACGGTCCGGGCTCCCGTGCTGCGATCGCCTGAGCCGTGAGATCGACAGAGCCAAGCGCGGCCAAGAGTCGACCCGGCCCACGCACCCTCGAAACCACTCGTACGACGACTTGCTGCTCCCCCACCGAAACGCTGATCGTGCTTCCTGGTGCCGCCACCCGGGACCCCACTGAGATGCCCTTCTGAGACGACTCACCACGTGCCACGATGCGGGCTGTCTCACGGGCAGCGTCGACGGCCCTGATCTGGACCACGCCCAGACTCACCAGCCAGCTCAGTGACACGGCCACCAACACCAACACCGGCAGCACCACCACTGATTCAGCGGTCACAGTGCCTTGATCAGTTCGCTTCACACCCATGTGTCTCACCTCCCGACCCATGCTGGGGCGCCCGACCCTGCGGGCACCCCAGCCACAGATCAGAACGGCAACATGCCCTTGACGGCACCGAAGATCAGGCGGATCAACTCTTGGCCCTGTTCGCTGGTCAAGAACTTGTAGAGCAGGCAACCAAAGCCAGTGGCAGCCCCGGTGCACACCGCGTACTCCGCAGTCGTGGTGCCAACGTCGTTGCGAATTGAGCTCAGGCTCAGTGTGTTGTTGTGCATTGTTTGATCACTCCTATGTGTTGGGCGACCCCTTCGTGGTTCGCCTCGGTTGAAGCTTCGATCGCATCGGCTCACGATTCGAGGAGGAGTTTTGAGTCTGTGGAGAGTCACTAAATTGGCGCCTCCTGTGGACACAAACCCTCACAAATTCAGTGCCGTGAGCAGTCCGGCCACCAAGGGCACGATGCCCAACAACACGAAGGCAGGCAGCATCAACAGACCCAAGGGCGCAGCAGCCTTGGTCGACACACTCTTTGCGCGCGCTTCGGCTGCGGCCTTAGTCGTTTCGCGCTGTGAATCGGCTAGACGACGACCCGCGCTCACCACAGAAGCGCCCGTCTCGCTGGCTCGCCGCAGCGCACTGCCTAGTGCGCCCAGATGGGGGCGATCGGCCATGCGACCCCACACCTCAACTGGGTTGGCCCCCAGTCGCAGTTGGCGCGCTGGCACCACAAACTCCGCCTCGATGGGGCCACCCATGCTCTGTGCGACCAGGCTCAGCGCACGATCGGGTGCTGCACCGGCTTCGAGAGCAGCCACCAAGAGGTCGATGGCAACGGGCACATCGGCGATCAATCGTTCGCGCCACTGAACCGCTCCCGGGCTTTCGACTTTGCTCAACACTCTCCAGGTCACCCAGCCAGCAATGAGGCCGGCCCCGACACCAACGGAGCCGTCAAAGAACGTCCACCCCGCGACACCAGCAAGTCCGGCAAGCGGCGCCCTTAACCGAGTGAGCAGCGAGGTGCTCGTGGAGGTTTTGACCGGTCCCGCACGAGGTTGCTGCATGGGCGGCGCACCACGAAACGCCAGGGCGCAGGCGAGTGCGACAAGCAACGCGATGCCCGCGGTCACGGACCACCCACAGATGCCTCGATGTGCTGCAACCAGGCCAGACCAGCCACGACCAGTCCTAAGCCAGCGCCTAGACAGATCAGGCCGGGCGTGGTGCCCGTCAGGAACCCGACTGGGTCTCCTCCCAGCGATCCCGCCAACGCCAACGTGCCCACCGGCAGCACGGCCATCAGCCCCGCAGTTGCTCGGGTGCTCGCTAGCTCGGCGTCGGCCAACGCCGCGGTTGCGCGTCGTTGTGCGATTGCCTGGGCCATGCGACTCATCACCTCGGCGAGTCCCGATCCCGATCGCCCGGCAACCTCCCAAGCCGCAGCGACCAGCCTCAGATCTCCGTGTCCGCGAACCAGCGCCATTCGACGCAAGGTCGCAGGCACCTCGGCTCCCACACGCACTGCCTGGGCCAACTCTGCGAACTCGGCGAACTCCGCGCCGGCCCGCTCAGCGACGCGGAGCGGAGGAAGGCCAGCCGCGAGTTCAGCCGCAAACGCCTCGCACAGCCTCAACACCCGCTCTTGTCCTTCAGCAGTGCGTTTGGCCGCTCGACGTCGTTGAACCAGCCAACGCACTGCGGCCGCCAGAGCCACCGCGAACAACCCGATCACGAGCCACCGCCCCTCCAGGCGGAGTACGACGACGCCTGTGGCTAACCCCACCCCCACCAGCGGCGCATGCCGCCAGATCTGATGACCCAACAGCCGTGGCCGTGCCCGACCCGATAACCAGACCGCAGCACCCACCCCCAGCGAGGCCAGCAACACCGTCATCGGCTTAGTGCCCTGGCCAGCCTGTCGGCGCCGGGACCTTCCCTCATCGCGCCGGCCTCAAACTCCACGGCCGGCAGCATCTGCACCCCGGTCTCCGTGCGCTCGAGCATCGCTAGTTGACGCACCACCCGCTGCCCCTCAGATCGTCCAAGGTGAATAACAAGGTCAATGGCCGAGGCCATTTGGGCCTGAATCGCTGCCAGGGGCAGCCCGGCCGCCAACCCGAGACCCTCGATCCGACTGGGCACGTCAGCAGCAGAGTTGGCGTGGATAGTGCCGCAACCACCTTCGTGACCGGTGTTCATCGCAGCCAAGAGATCGGTGATCTCGGCCCCGCGCACCTCCCCGACCACCAGTCGGTCGGGTCGCATCCGCAGTGCCTGTCTGACCAGGTCACGCACCGTCACCTCACCGGAGCCTTCGATGTTGGCTGGTCTGGCTTGGAGCCCAATCACATGCGGGTGATCGGGTCGCAACTCGGAGGCATCTTCAACGATCACGATGCGCTCGTGTGTGGGCACCAAACTCAACATGGCGTTGAGCACGGTGGTCTTGCCAGAGCCCGTGCCGCCACACAACAAGAACGCCAACCGCTGCTCGACCACTTGACGCAAAAGTTGAGCACCTTCGACAGGCAGCGCACCTGCCTCCACTAGCGCGTCGAGGGTGAACACCTTGGCCCGCGGGATGCGCAATGACAGCGCGGTGCCTGGTCTCGATAGTGGAGACAAGACCGCGTGAAAGCGGGTGCCGTCGGCCAGCCTCACGTCGACGTACGGCGATGCATCGTCGAGCCTGCGCCCGGCCGAGGCGGCTAGCCGCTGCGCCAACCGACGCACCGATTCCTCATCACCCAACCTGACGTCGACCGATCGGAGCCCGTGGCCGCAGTCGACGTAGACCTCATCGGGGCCGTTGACCAACACGTCG
>CALMMO010000103.1 GCA_937868455.1 uncultured Marmoricola sp. | reverse complement strand
CTGCCCAGTCCACCAACATGTTCGTGGCCTTTGTCGGCCCCGCCATCCTGGTCTCACCGCTTTGGGAGCGCCTGGGCATCAAGCGCGGCAAGAAGTCCGCCTTCATGCTCGCCTCGGTCGTGTTGTTGGTGACTCTGTCGGCCCTCATCTTTGTCAGCCCAGGTCAAAGTGGCATCGCGATTGGGGTTTCGGCCCTTGTCGGTGTGGCGTACGCCGGAGTCCAACTCCTACCCCTGGCCATGCTCCCCGACATCGCCACCGAAGACGCCAAGAGCACCGGCACCAACCGCATCGGAATGCTCTCGGGGGTCTGGGCTGGGTTTGAACTTCTCGGCTTCGCGTTGGGGCCGCAGTTGTTTGGCTTGGCGCTCAGTTTGGGTGGATACGTGCCCTCCACCGGAGGCGCCGTGGTGGATCAGCCCGACAGCGCACTCTGGGCGATCCGCATCGCGATGTCCTTGGTGCCAGCCGCGCTGGTAGCGATCAGCCTGTTCACGCTGCGCAAGTACCGCCTCGATGACCAGGTGCGCGCCGCATGAGCGGTATTGACCGCGACTCCATGATGGCCACCATCAGCGACCTCGTCGCGATGGCACCTAGGGCTTCGGGGACGCCGGGCGGCGATGCCGCCGCAGAGTACGTCGCCAACCGCATGCGCCAGGCTGGCCTCGACGAGGTGTGGATCGAAGAGACGCCCACCTTTGCCTGGTCGGTCACCGACCACTCCCTCACCATCGACGGCACTGCGATCACTTGTCGGGCGATCAACCACTGCGCAGTGGCCGACGGTGAACAAACCGGCGACCTCGGCACTGGCCCAGAAGGAATCACAGCGCAGATCGTCGACATTGGGGCTGGCAAGGTCACCGACTTCGACGTGCGCGGCAAGATCGTGCTTTTCGACCTGGCGTTCACGATGACGGCGGCGTCGCTGCTGCCATTGAGCTGGTACATCCACGACCCCGATCGAGGCTTACTGCGCCGCGATGTGCTCAAGTCGGTCAACCCCTATGTCACCTCACTGACCACGGTGATGACGGCGGCCTCGCAGGCCGGTGCAGTCGGAGTGATCGGAGTGCTGCGCGATTATCCGGAGTCGGTGAACTATCACAACGAGTACTACCGACGTACTCCTCTAGCCTTGCCCGGCGTCTGGATCACCAAAGACACCGGCCAGCGGTTGCGCGCCTCTGGCGCCAGCCAGGCCCACCTGACCGTGCACGTGCGACGCCGCGAAGTCGCAGCAAAGACCGTGTGTGGTTTGTTGCGCGGAGCCAAGCGCCCCAAAGACGCGATCATGATCCAGTCGCACCACGATTCGGTTGGCCCAGGCGCGGTTGAAGACGGCACCGGGGTGGCCGAAGTGATTGCGTTGGCTGAACACTATGGGCGGCTTGCCGCCACCGGAGTACGCCGCGACTCCTCCTTGCTCTTCACCACCTTCGACTCACACTTCACCGGCTATCACGCCCACCAGGCGTTCGCCCGCACCTATCTCTTGGCCGACAACCCACCACTGAACATCCGGCTCAACCTGACCATCGAGCACGTCGGCCTGCGGGCCGTGAAAGGTGCCGATGGTGGGTTTGAAAGCACGGGCACCACCGAGCCACGAGCGATCTTTGAGAACCTCTCGCCTCGGATGAAGTTGGCGTTGGTCCGAACGATCCGCCGACACCGACTGCACACGACGGCGGTCGTAAATGCCGCTGTGTTGGAGTACGGCCGCATGGGCATCCCCACCGACGCCTCCTTCGTGCTCACTAGTGGTGTGCCCACGGCCAGCCTCGTCTCAGGCCCGATGTATCTCTACGACGACGCCGACACCGAAGAGTGGGTCGACGTCGACCAACTCGAACCCGTGGCGCGGGCGTTCATCGAACTCACCGACACCGCTGACCGACTCCCGCCCACCCGCCTGGGCTTGCTGCCCCAACGCGTGCGAGAGCGGTTGCCTAGGGGTCGCTGGTGACCTGGTCGTGTGATCCCGCTGAGGGCCTTGGGGTGCTGGAGACCGGCACCTCGTGGCGGGTTTCCTTCGACAGTACGACGATCACCGGCGAGCCTCTCACCCAAACCGGGCTGATCCATCTGCCGTACGGAGATCCTCCTCCCGAGGGGTGGCCAGTCCTCGTTTATGGGCACATGACGACCGGAGCGGGACCGCAGGCGGCACCGAGCCTGGCCGGGCTTGACCATCCCGATCACGCCCGCATGAGCGTCGGAGATGACTTGTGTGCTGGGGCGGTTGCGGCAGGCATCGCCGTACTTCGTCCTGACTACGAAGGCATCGGATCTGGGGGTCGGCACCCCTATCTGATTGGCGATTCACTCGCTACTTCAGTGATTGACATGCTCACTCAGGCCCGCGCTCACTTGCCACTGGGCCAGCGTTGGGTCAGCAGCGGCCACTCCGAAGGCGCCCACGCAGCGCTGCATGCGGGCGCACTGGCAGCCACGCGGTCAATGCCACCTGAGGCGGTGGTGCTGTTTACCCCAGTGACACGGATGGACTTCACCATCGGGCTCACCTCGCGGCTGCCCGTCGTTTTGCCGGGTCAGGGAGTCGTGACCTCACTGATTGCCTTGATGGTTGAGGGCACCCGGATGTGGGACGCCCGCTGGGACGAACTTGCCCTCGACGGCGGGCTCTCTGAATGGGCTTTGGAGCGCTGGCCGCTGTTGCACGAATTGTGTTTGGAGGAACTCGCTCCCCACCTCAGCCGTCCGGCGCGTGCCTTGTGGGGGCCACGGGGTGAGGAACTGAGAGCCGCAACCTTGCAGACCCTGGCGCACTTTGACCCCCTGCACACAACGCTGCCCCTCGACATCCCGATCCGCATTGACGCTGGCATCTTCGATGAAG
>CALMMO010000102.1 GCA_937868455.1 uncultured Marmoricola sp. | reverse complement strand
ACTGGCCCGTGCGGTGGCCAACACCGCTCAGGTGGCCGGCTCACAGGCGCTCCTACGAGCCCTCGATAGCGCCAAACAAGCCGGGTGCGACGAATTCATCTTGGTGCCCGCGACTGCAGAGACTGGTTGTCACCAGGAGGCAGCCGAGGTTGTTTCGACCTGGTTAGCCTGATTTCGGCGCAACCGTTTCGCACCAAACGATCCATCACGGCATGATGACCCCATGCCACACGAGTCCATTCCTGTGCGCCCCGGGCGGTTCTGGGGCGACGAGAGCCACATCGTCCGCGATGTCTTTGAGTGGGCAGCAAACCGAGTCGTGCTCGACACCGATCCGAAGACGACCGCGCGCCCCGCATCCGAACTCAAGGCCGAAGCCGGACAGACCATCACTCCCGAGGGCATCGGCGGCGCCGAGGCCATGCGGGTGTTCACAGAAGTGCTAGCCCCTTCCACGCGTGCGCAAGACGACCCGATGAATTTGGCCTACATCCCGGCCGCGCCGACCCGCAGCGCCATCGCCTTCGACATGGCCACCAGTGCAGCTAACATTTTTGGCGGATTGTGGGAAGCCGGCGCAGGCGCCATCTTCGCCGAGAACGAAGCGCTTGCGTGGCTGATCGATCTGCTCAAGTGGCCCGACACTGCCTCCGGTGTGTTCGCTGCTGGGGGCACCATGGGCAACTTGTCCGCGCTGCATGCCGCTCGAGCCTCGGCAAAGCACAAACGGATCGAGGCCGGTCTGTCACCCAAGCCTGAGGGTGGCTGGGCCATCGCATGCGCAGCGAGCAGCCACTCTTCGATCTCTAACGCCGCCGACGTGCTCGATGTCGACGTGATTTGGGTGGAGGAAAACTCCGACGGCCGCCTTGATGGACCTGGCTTGAGGGCCGCAATTGGCGACCAAGCCGAACGCGTCTTCGCTGTCAGCGCCACAGCAGGCTCAACCAATGCCGGCATCGTTGATGACCTGGCGAGCATCGCCGACTACTGCGGTGAGTTCGGCATTTGGCTGCACGTTGACGGTGCGTACGGCGGCGCCGGCCTGTGCGCCCCCAGCTTGCGGGATCGTTATGTGGGGATCGAGCGAGCAAACTCGATGATCGTCGACCCCCATAAATGGCTCTTCGCCCCTTACGACTGCTGCGCCCTGATCTATCGCGACGCGCGCGATGCACGTGCAGCGCACACACAGGTCGCTAGCTACCTCGACACCATTGACCGCGAAGCCCCCAACCCCTCTGACCTGGCGATTCACCTGTCTCGCCGGGCACGCGGCTTGCCCTTCTGGTTCAGCCTGGCCACGCACGGCACCGATGCGTACGTCGCCGCCGTCGAGCAGACTGTCAAGACTGCCCATGAGGTTGCCGACTGGATCAAGAGCGCGCACCACCTCACGTTGCTTCGAGAGCCTGACCTCACGGTTCTTCTTTTCGAGCACGTGGGCTGGGGTCCCGAGGACTACATGCGGTGGTCTAGGCGGATGGCTTTAGAGGGCGACATCTTGTGTTTGCCAACGAAGTGGCACGGACGCGTCGTACTCCGTTTGGCGTTCGTCAACCCAGCAACCAAAGCCTCAGACGTCAAGGCAGTGCTTGAGCACATGCCGCTCTGACCTAGGCTTGGGCACCATGACTGGTCGTCGACTCTCTGCCCTGCTGCTCGTGCCCGTTCTGCTGATGACCTCAGCCTGTGGTGAAACCACTGATCGAGACGGCAAGTACGACCCGCCAAGTGCCGGGGCAACTCCCGCAGATGGGGGTTCAGAGACTCCTGCTGCCGACGGCGAGTGCA
>CALMMO010000101.1 GCA_937868455.1 uncultured Marmoricola sp. | reverse complement strand
TGCTTGACTCAGATGACGAAAGCATCGAGGAGTTACGAAGCCAGCGGCTCCTGCTTCGCGACCAATTGGCCACCCATGCAACTGAGCTCTCTCGCGTGCGTGCTCACGCAGCTCAGCGCATCGGCATTGCCGTGACCGAAGAACTCAGTGGCCTGGCCATGACACACGCCACCTTGCGAGTTTCGTTGAGTTCAAGCCCAGACGCAGGCGGGCTCGAGACAGAGGCAGGACACCCCGTGCGGTTCACCCGCACCGGCGTTGACGAAGTCTCCTTTGAGTTAGCGGCCAATGTGGGTGCCGACTATCGGCCTCTGGGCCGAGGTGCCTCTGGCGGTGAACTTTCGCGGGTGATGCTCGCCGTGGAGGTGGTGCTGAGCGCAACGAGCCCAGTGCCAACCATGATCTTTGATGAGGTTGATGCCGGCGTCGGAGGCAAGGCTGCTGTCGAGGTCGGCAAGCGGCTGGCTCAGTTGGCCCAGCACGTGCAGGTGCTGTGCGTGACACACCTGCCGCAGGTGGCGGCCTACGCTGACCAACACCTGGTGGTGCGCAAATCAGATGACGGGTTGGTCACCGATTCAGGCGTCGACGTACTCGATGATTCTGGCCGGGTTCGCGAACTCTCGCGCATGCTGGCTGGCCTCGAAGCCAGCGCGAGTGCGCAGGCACACGCCGAGGAGTTGTTGAGGCTGGCGCGGGCTGTGAAGCAAACACGCTGAGCCGCGGCTGCAACAACAACGCGTTTTCGGTGTTAGGGTCGAACCCCGTGGAGACAGCAACAAAATCCGGGATTCAACTGTGGTGACTGCAAGGTCGGCCAAGCACATCTTCGTCACTGGCGGAGTCGCCTCATCCCTGGGTAAGGGACTCACTGCATCCAGTCTTGGCAGCCTGCTGAAGGCTCGCGGTCTCAGGGTGACGATGCAAAAGCTGGACCCCTATCTCAACGTGGATCCAGGCACGATGAACCCGTTCCAGCACGGCGAGGTCTTCGTGACTGACGATGGCGCCGAGACCGACCTCGACATCGGGCACTAC
>CALMMO010000100.1 GCA_937868455.1 uncultured Marmoricola sp. | reverse complement strand
CAACCGCATGTTGTTGCCAACCCCAGCCGGGTCCATGTGCTGATAGAGATTCGGGTCAACCTTGATCGCGCTGGCATGCAGGCCGGCCTTGTGCGCAAAGGCGCTGACCCCGACGTAAGGCTGGCGCGACGAGGGCGCGACGTTGGTGACCTCAGCGACCGCGTGGGCGACCCGAGTGGCTTCTTTGAGCAGGCCCTGCGGCAGCACCTTGCGATCGAGTTTGAGTTCCAAGTTGGCGATCACGGAAACGAGGTCGGCGTTGCCGGTGCGCTCGCCGTACCCATTGAGGGTGCCTTGCACGTGTGTCGCACCTGCATCAACCGCAGAGAGGGTGTTGGCGACGGCGCACCCGGTGTCGTTGTGGCAGTGGATGCCGATGCGTCCGCCTGTGGAGGCGGCGACGTCTCCGACGACGTCTGCCACCCACGAAGGCAACATGCCACCGTTGGTGTCACACAGGGCAGCGACCTCAGCGCCGGCCTCAAACGCGGTCTTGAGAACCTCGAGGGCGTAATTGCGGTTGTCTCGGTAGCCGTCAAAGAAGTGCTCGGCGTCGAGGAAAACTCGCTGACCGCCATCGCGCAAGAAGGCGACCGTGTCGCGCACCATTGCGAGGTTTTCCTTCAAGGTCGTGCGCAAGGCGAGTTTCACGTGTCGATCGTGCGATTTGGCTACCAAGGTGACGACCTTCGCCTGGCTGTCTCGCAACGCGGCCACGAGTGGGTCATCAGCAGCCGCCACACCGGCTCGTCGAGTGGCACCAAAGGCCGCCAACGTCGCGTTCTTGAGGGTCAACTCCTCCCGAGCGCGGGCAAAGAACTCAGTGTCCTTGGGGTTTGCGCCGGGCCAGCCACCCTCGATGAAGCCGACGCCGAGACCGTCAATGTGACGCGCAATGGCCAACTTGTCGGCCACGGTCAAGTTGAGGCCCTCTTGCTGCGCGCCATCGCGAAGCGTGGTGTCGTACACGTGGAACTGCTCGGTCATAACTACCTCTAGAAATGAAAGAACCTCCCGCGGACGAGAGGTTGGCGCGTCGGGCGAAACGTTCGTTTCGATCGGCGCGCTAAGAAATGATGATGGTGCCTGGCACGTACCGAAGTGTGCCATAGACCTACTTTTGCCTCACACCCCCATGCCCAGTATTCGGGCGCGTGGTCCACACTTGCCCCCATGAGCACTGCACTTGTCTTGGGTGGCGGCGGCGTCACCGGAATCGCCTGGATGACCGGCCTCTTGCACGCCTTTGAGCAATGCGGGGTAGATCTCACCACGGCTGATCGTTTGATCGGCACCTCAGCAGGCTCGGTCGTTGCCGCCCAACTAGGTGCCGGTCGACCCCTGAGCAAGCTCTACGACCAACAAACTCAACCGGCTGCCAAAGAGATCGGTGCGAAGTTCAAGGCCCCCGACTTGCTGCGTTTCGCCGGGCTCATGGCGCGCGCTCACCAGGCTCCCAACCGGTTGGCTCGCCTAGGTGCGGCGGCCAAGCAAATGCATCCCGAGTTGAGCACCGCTCGCCAGGAAGTCATTCGAGGCCGGCTCGGCGACATGGAGTGGCCCACCGATCGCGACTTGCAGATCACTGCGGTCGACATCGAGACCGGCGAACTCATGGTCTGGACCAAAGACAGTGGCTGCGACGTGGTTGATGCCGTCGCTAGTTCCTGCGCGGTTCCGGTCGTGTGGCCGCCTGTGGAGATCAATGGTCGCTTCTATATGGATGGCGGCGTGCGATCGACCACCAATGCCGACCTGGCCGAAGGCTGCGACACACTGGTGGTGATCGCCCCGATCCCGGCGTCGACGAAGTTCTCGAAGAGCAAGATCCCCAGTGAGGTGCTCATGTCAGGGGCTCGACGTTGGGCAATGGTCTCCCCC
>CALMMO010000099.1 GCA_937868455.1 uncultured Marmoricola sp. | reverse complement strand
GTCGACATCCTCACCGGCAACTTCACGATCTGCCCACCCGTGCTCTCCCAGCACGCAGCCGTGGCGGCATTTACGCCCGAGGCGTACGCCGAACTCGATGGTCACGTCGCTCGCTACTCGGCCAACCGCACGCTGTTGCTCGAAGGCCTGCGCGGCCTGGGAATCACCAAACTCGCCCCCGCCGACGGCGCGTTTTATGTGTACGCCGACGTCGCCGACCTCACCAACGATTCCATGGCCTGGGCGCTGCGACTCCTCGCCGAAACCGGGGTCGCTGTCGCACCCGGGGTTGATTTCGACACCGCTGCTGGCAACCACTTCGTCAGGATGAGTTTTGCCGGCACCGACACCGAGATCACCGAAGCCCTCTCGCGGTTAGCGACGTGGCTCTAGCTTCGAGGCGACGGAAACATCCTTGCTATCGCTTCACCCGGCAGATGCACGCTTTGCCCAGGAGATCCCCCCGGCAAAGCGACAAAGTCACAAGTAAACCTGTGACTTTTCACCTGCTCAAGAAGGCCAACATCGCCTCGCGGGCAGAGTCGGAACCAAACAACCGAGCACTGAGTGCAGCCATCTCATCGGCGTTGGTTTCGAGATAACTCAACATCGGTTTGGCCAGTAGCGCCTTGGTTTGGGCGAGACCTTGAGGGTGTCCCTTCACGAGATCTGCGCACACGTCGGCGACGGCGGAGTCGACGTCGTCGGTGGCGCGGGTGATCAACCCCATCTGGGCGGCTTCCTCGGCGGGGAAGGTGCGACCGGTCAAGAAGGTGTCGTAGGCGGCACGGTTGTTCAGTCGCGGCAGCACGGTCAACGAGATCACTGCGGGTGCCAAAGCCAAGCGCACTTCGGTGAAGGCAAATGTGGTGGCTTCGTGAGCAATCACGATGTCGGCGGCAGCCACGATCCCCAGCCCGCCGGCCCGCACGGGACCATCGAGGCGCACCACGATAGGCAACGGGTGCGCCAAGATCAGTCGCTGAATCTCCACGAGGGCGGCAGCACCTTGGGCCATCCCACCCTCGGCAGCTTCGCTCAGGTCAGCGCCGGAGCAAAAGACCCGCTGGCTTGACGC
>CALMMO010000098.1 GCA_937868455.1 uncultured Marmoricola sp. | reverse complement strand
ACCGTGCCGGTGAGCCCGGCCACGATGGCCACGACCAGCACGACCGCGACAAACACCAACCAGCCCGCGACGTAATTGCGCGGCAACAGGCTTGGGTTGTCGAGTCGAGCCCCAAATCTACCGAGCACCGGGATCGCGGCGATGCTCACCGTGCCGATCACGATCAGTGCGACCATGAGCGCGCCGGAGAGTCGGGCACCCAATACCCGAGCAAGGCCGAATGCAATCAGGATCGTCAGCGGTGCGATCACGGCGTCGTGGATCACCACGCCTGCTCCTAGCCAGACAGCAGCGGCCACGAAGTTCGCCCAACCTAGATCGAACAATCGCAACGCTCCGATCGAGGCCAAGCCAAGGCCAGTCAGCACCAGCACAGTTCTGAAGACGCGCACTGTGGTCATGTCGTCACCACCTCAATGCGGCCCACCCATTTGGTTTGGAGCACTCCTGGCCGGTTGGGCACCATCAGTCGGCACGGGTAGCCGTGATCAAGTGAGAGGGGCTCGCCGTTGAGGCTCAACGCCAACAACGCCTGGTCATCCTCTGCGAAGTGGGCGGGCAAGGTGGTGACTCGGTAGTGACCTGATGCCTGCAGCGATTCGATGCGCACATCGTGACCGCGCGGGGCGCCCACCTCATCAAGGAGGTCGCTCATCCTGATTCCAGTCCAGAGTCCACTGGCACTCCAGCCTTCGACGCAGGCCACCGGTAGCTCATAGTTGTGTTGAGGCAGGTCCAACAACTGCTTGCGTGAGAACTCCACACTCTGGTCCAAATACTGCACCTGCAGTCGATAGTCATCGCTCAAAGCGCTGGCGACCACGTTGGCGGCTCTGGCTGACTTGTTGATCGGAATGCCAGCTGGTCCCCCATCTCGCACACCGAACACCGACACCTTGCGCAACCACGGCACACTCGATCCAGCCGAGGCAACCACGGCTACCGCTGAGGCGAGGGCCGCCCCGCCGACCAGGTTTCGCCGAGTCAGCAGCGACGGCTTCGAGGTCTCCCGATCGTGGGTGTCGGAGTCGATGTCTGCGCGCAGTACGTCGGCAATAATCGGCAACTTGATTGCGATGTGGATGATCATCGAACCGACAGCGATCCAGGCAATCGCATAATGCGTGGCCCGGAATCGGAAGTCCCAGGGGTACCACTGCGCAGCGTTCGCCAGCCCGCTGGCCAGCATGAAGATCGAGGTCGACACCAAAGCCGCGATCGAACCCCGCTCCAGGGCCTCGACGATCAGTTCCTTGACCTTCTTAGGTGGCCGGGCGAACAGCTTGGGAAAGACCGACCACAGTTTCACCAACAGCAGTGGCACCGCCGCGATGCCTGAGGTCACGTGCAGCCCTTGGTTGAGCCGATAGAGCCACACCGGACTTGTCGGCAACACAAACACGGGATCTGCGCTCTGGGCCTCATGGCTGATCAGCCCCGTGACCAGGCAGAGGCAG
>CALMMO010000097.1 GCA_937868455.1 uncultured Marmoricola sp. | reverse complement strand
GCCGCAGGGGTGTTGGCCCTCGGCGTACTCCTTTTTGGGCGGGGTTTGGGGGCGGCTCCTCTCGCTGCTGGGATTTCGACACCCGCTTGAGGAGGGGTTTCCCGGGCATCCGAGCTAATCGCGTGTTTCCCGGATCGCCCCTTAGCATCCCCTCATGGGTAATTCCGCTGCCTTGCTGGCCACGATCCGTGCTGCCGTGATTGGCGATGACCAGGTCATGCCGGGTCCGTATGGTCCGCGACGAGTGACGTACGCCGATTACACCGCCTCAGGTCGGGCATTGAGTTTCATTGAGGATTTCATCCGCGACGAGGTGTTGCCTCGCTACGCCAACACGCACACAGAGGCCAGTGGCACGGGGCTGCAGACGACTCGGCTGCGCGAGGACGCGCGCGAGGTGATTCGGAGTTCGGTCGGTGGGGATGAGTCGACGGCCGTGATCTTCACCGGTTCGGGATCGACGGGCGCCATCGACAAGATGATCGGGATCTTGGGTCTGCGCATCCCTGCGGGGCTCGACGATCGTTACGCGCTCTCGGAGAAGATTCCGGCTCAGCAGCGACCCGTGGTTTTCATCGGGCCCTTTGAGCACCACTCCAATGAGATCTCTTGGCGCGAGTCGATCGCCGACGTGGTCACCATCCGCGAAGACGCGGACGGGCACATTGACCAGGCGCAGTTGGCGCAAGAGTTGGAGAAGTACGCCGACCGCCCCCTCAAGATCGGCTCGTTCTCGGCAGCCTCCAACGTCACCGGCATCGTCACTGACACCGAAGGCATCGCCAACTTGTTGCACGCCCATGGGGCGTTGAGCTTTTGGGATTTCGCGGCCTGCGCGCCGTACATCGAAATTGAGATGAACGGCCCCGGTGAGTCCAATAAGGACGCGATCTTCATTAGTCCGCACAAGTTCATTGGTGGTCCTGGCACGCCGGGTCTGCTGGTGGTGCGGCGCGACCTGCTCACCAACCGGGTGCCGGTGGTGCCTGGGGGCGGCACGGTGATGTACGTGAACCCTGAGGAGCACAGGTACCTCACCGATGTGGAGCACCGTGAAGAAGGCGGCACCCCGGCGATCGTGGAGTCGATTAGGGCGGGGCTGGTCTTCGACCTCAAGCGCGCCGTGGGCGTGCCCACGATCAGGGCGGAGGAGGAGCGCCTCCTGGAGAAGGCGCTGACTGCCTGGCGAGATGAGCCCAACATCGACATCTTGGGCAACCTCGATGCCCAGCGACTCTCGATCGTGTCGTTTGTGGTGAAGGCGCCGTCGGGCGCCTATCTCCACCACAACTACGTCGTCGCTTTGCTCAACGACTTGTTTGGCATCCAAACCCGCGGGGGATGCTCGTGTGCGGGGCCTTACGGGCACCGTTTGCTCGGCATCGACTTGGAACGCTCGCACGCCTTCGAGCAGCAAATCGCCACCGGATGCGAAGGCATCAAGCCGGGCTGGGTGCGCGTCAACTTCAACTACTTCGTAGACGATGCGGTTGCGGCGTACGTCGTTGAAGCCGTCAACCTCGTTGCCCGCGAAGGCTGGAAACTGCTCGGCGACTACCGCTTTGACCCGCTCACGGGGCTGTGGAAGCACCGCCGAGGTTTGGCTGACCCGCCGATGAGGTTGAGGGATGTTGGGTACGACGCCGACGGTCGGATGTCCTACCCCA
>CALMMO010000096.1 GCA_937868455.1 uncultured Marmoricola sp. | reverse complement strand
GGGTGCGGACCTTCCCCTCAAACCTGATTGCGTCGCTGTTCAAGTTCGTCTCCAAAGAGTTCTTTGAAGCCGATGCCGCGCACCGCGCAGTGCCAAGCTCCTAAAACGTCGATGCCATCGCTTTTAGCGCGACCTTGTCGAGCTTCCCGAGCCCGGTCAACGGCAGTCGCTCAACAGCAGTGATGCGTTTGGGACTTTGTACGGCGCCCTTGGCTTGACGCACCATGTCCTGCAGTTCGCTCACGATCTCCGGTGTGAGTTCGACGCCTGCGGCCATCACTACAAAGGCGCTTACAGCCTCCCCCCACTGCGGGTCGGGCAGGCCAACGACGCCCGCTGCGACAACCCGGGGGTCTAAGCACAACGCATCCTCGACCTCTCGAGAAAACACGTTGAAGCCGCCGGTGACGATCATGTCCTTGAGCCGGTCAACGATGGTCCACACCCCATCGACTGAGGCCACCGCCACATCGCCCGTGCGTAACCATCCGTCCGCTCCGAAGGTGGCGGCCGTCTCGTCGGTGCGGTTCCAGTAGCCAGGTGCCACGACCGAGCCGGACACCCAAATCTCACCCGGCACGCCCACCGCCACGGCCTGCCCATCGGTGCTGCGCAGCGAGGTGCTCAGCATCGGCGAGGGTTTGCCGCAACTAGCCAGGTTCGCCGGCGTGTGGTCGGACTTAGCCAGGTAGGTGATCACCATCGGGCACTCAGATTGGCCGTAGTACTGCGCAAACACCGGTCCTATCCAGGTGATGGCCTCGGCAAGGCGTTGCGGGTTCATCGCGGCTGCGCCGTAGAACACGGTGTCAAGACTGCTCAGGTCGAATTCGGCAAGGTTGGGCTGATCGAGCAACGTGTAGATCATGCTCGGCACCAACATGGTGGAGTCAATGTGGTGTTGGCTGATGGTTTTCAAGACGCTCTGCGGCTCAAACCGCGGCAACACGACTAGACGGCCACCCTTGACCAGAATCGGCAAGAAAAACGCAGCGCCTGCGTGCGAGAGCGGTGTGCACATCAAGAACGTCGGGTTCTTCGGCCACTCCCACTCGGCAAGCATCACCAGCGCCATAGCGCTCAGGTTGCCCGTCGTGCCGATGACGCCCTTGGGCTTTCCCGTCGTCCCGCCGGTGTAGGTCACCGACAGGACATGATCTGGGCCAAGGTCGACGGGAACCAAGTCAGTGGCGCTCTGTTCATCAGCCAGTTTCGCCAGATCGGTGCCGCGTGCGCTTTCACCAAGGCTGAGTATCCGCAAGTGCGGCAAGCGGCCACTCAACTCATCAGCTCGCGCAGCAAAGGTCTCATCCACGATCAGGGTCTCGATGCCCGCATCAGTCAGGGCGAACACGTGGTCATCGAGAGAACCCATGGGGTGCAACGCCGTACGTCGATACCCCTGCACCTGACCAGCACCGATCAGGGCGAGCACCTCCACACGATTGCCACTGAGCAACCCCAGCGGCGTGCCGGTGTCGACCCCGCACAACGTGAGGGCGGCGATATAGCGGCTGATCAGGTTGGCTAGCTCGGATCCGGTCAGGGAATAGGAGCCATCTGCCGCGCAGACCACTTCACGCTCAGATGCCTGCGCCAAGGCCTGGACCAGCATGTGCCCCGACAGCTGACCCCGGTGCTGATCAGTCACCGGCAACCACCTGGGCAACCCGACGTACCTCATCTGGAGTGCGGCACGAAAGCAACAACGTGGTCACACCGCTTGCCTCCCACAGCGCGACCTTGGCGCGCACCTGGTCGGGCGTGCCCACGATGTGCAGGTCGTGAACCAGTTCGTCGGGGATGAGCCCGGCAGCCGCATCCTTCTCGCCAGCAAGGTATGTGCCCTGCACCTCATCGGCTAGGGCGCCGTAGCCCATGCGCTCAAAGACCTGCT
>CALMMO010000095.1 GCA_937868455.1 uncultured Marmoricola sp. | reverse complement strand
CCGCCCACCAATGCGTGCGATGAGGATGACGGGATGCCAGCGGCCCAGGTGCCAAGGTTCCAGACAATTGCTCCGACGATGCCGCACAGAGTGACGGTGACGGCCAAGATCGGATCTAGGGAGTCCAACTCCACAAACTTTCCGATGGTGTTGGCCACCGCCGTGCCGCCAAGCACCGGACCAAGGAACTCAAAGACAGCAACCACGATGACGGCTTGGATCGGGGTCATGGCCCGCGATGCGATCACGGTGGCAATGATGTTGGAGGCGTCGTGAAAGCCGTTGGTGTAGTCGAAAAGGACCACAAAGCACACGGCGACGATCGCAAGAACAGCAAGAGTTGTCATCGGCCGTGCACCACTGTGTCTGAAATCGTGTTCATCTTCAGTTCATGCATTCTTTGCCTCACGTTTGGCTTCCTCGCGTGAGGCTAGCAGCGCCACTTGGACGCTGGTACCCCTACGGCCAAGACTTCTGAGCCTGAGACAGCGCGGTCGGCCACTACTAGCCCCAAGGTGCCCTGTCAGGCAAGATCGCGCCATGACCACTCTTGCCTATGTGCTGTTGGCACTGGCTGCTCTTGTGCACTGCTACATCTTCTGGCTGGAGTCGTTTGCCTGGACCTCGCGCAAGACACGAGCCATCTTTGGTACGACCGCCGAACAAGCCCAGACCACCAAGCAGTTGGCCTACAACCAAGGCTTCTACAACCTCTTCCTTGCCGTGGGTACGGCGATTGCCATCGTCCTGGGGCTCACTGGGCACCACTCAGTCTCCACAGCAGTGGCCCTAGTTTCGGCAGGCTCAATGGTGGCCGCAGCCCTCGTGCTGGTGCTCAGCGATCGCAGCAAGCTCCAACCTGCCGCGATCCAGGGAGTGCTCCCCGCGCTCGGCCTGGCGGCCCTGCTCCTGGGCTAGGCGATCGCCCGACGCTCATAAGCCCAACCAGGCCCGCGCACTAAGTAGGAGATGCGGTCACGCCAGTTGTCTGCGGCTGCGATGTCACGACCAATGTCGACGAACTCATGCGTCGCGATCTTGATCGGGTTATAGGTGTTGATGTTCTTGGTGAGCCCGTAAACCACCTGCTCGCCCTCTGGCTCGAAGGTGCCAAAGAGTCGATCCCAGATGATCAAGATGCTGCCGTGGTTGCGGTCGAGGTACTCCCGGTTTGAACCATGGTGCACTCGGTGGTGGGCCGGGGTGTTGAGGATCTTCTCGAGCCAACCAATGGATTTGATGGCCTCGGTGTGAATCCAAAACTGATAGATCAGGTTGAGTGATCGTGCCTGCTCAATGAGTGACGGACGCACGCCCATCAGCGAGAGCAGGCCATAAGGCACATGCACGGTAAGGCTGTCGGCAACCGGTTGACGCAAGGCGGTCGAAAGGTTGTAGCGCTCACTGGAGTGGTGCACCACATGCATTGCCCACAGCCAGCGCGACTCGTGACTCAAGCGGTGGTTCCAGTAATAGATGAAGTCCCACCCAAGGATTGCGACGGCAACGGCCGCTTTGGAGTTACCGAGATCTAAGGGGCTCTTCTTGAACAGTTTGGATCCGGCAGTGTTGGCTGCCCACGTCGTCGCGACGGTCAGTGCCGTGCTGAAAACTGCGGCCGTGGCCAGTTGACCCGGCACCTTGAGGTTGGGCACGGAACGGCTCGGCTCAATCCGATTGGGAACCGGCCTAGCATCGGCTTGCCGCAGCGCAGCAAGCTCATCTTGTACCTCACGGATGTGGCGAGGCACGGTTTGCGCCTCAGGAAGTTCGCCTTCGCGCAGGCGCCGTCGAACGACATCACCGACGGTGGTGACCACGGCCGCGATCGCGCCAACAGTCAGCAGCACCTTGCCGTGTTTGCCCACTCCGGGAGTCAGGGGGTCAAGCAACTTCTTTGCGACGTACGGCGCAGCAAGCGACCCCACTCCCATCGACAAACTCGCCACAGTGTCAGCCAGTTGGTAATCACCGGCCCGCGTGCCCGGCTCAACCGGGTGAGTGCGCTGCCACCACCACTCGGCTGCCATCGCAGCCGTAAAGAAGGGGATGGCGACAACGGTGAGATCTAGCTTCTTGGGAGTTCGGATTTTCATGTGGCCCCTGCCGCAGGAAGGTGTTCCTCTAGCTGACCAGCTTCCGCGCCCACAAACAAGGCAGCGGGAATGTGAGATTGTGCTCGCCTAGCAATCCGAAGGAGCGAACCAATGAGCCCGCTCTATAGTTACCAGCGCAGCAGCTCAGGGAACTCGGCTCACCAGGCTCGTGACAAGAAATGAGCCAGTTCGAGCGAGCCTTCGGTGACGCGGCTTGGCTTGTGTTGCTCTCCGTGCCGGTGTTGGTTGCGGTGGGAGTCGTCTATGGACGTCAGTTCAGCCTGACACTCAGCGTGACGATAGTTCGTACCTTGCTGGTCGCATCAATCGTCGGCGTCCTAGCTGTCACGCTGTTTCCCACGCCAGCAGGCGGGCTCGCCCGATCTGTTGAGTGGCTCCCGTTCACAGACTTGGAGTCGGCAGCGCGCCGAGCTCAAGTCCTCGCCAACATCGCGCTCACCACGCCGACAGGCGTTCTTGCGGCCTGGACATTGACGGGAAAGAAGCTGTGGTCAGTCGTCGCTCGATTCTCGCTTCTCCCACTGGTGATCGAGCTGACCCAATTCACGCTACCCATCGGACGAGTCGCCGCGACCGAGGATGTAATCCTCGGAGCACTCGGCATCCTGCTGGGCGCAACGGCGCAGCGATTCACTCGTGCGGCGTTTGGCTCTCCCCCACGCGAATGACTACCGCCTCCGTCGTACTCAGTCCGTCGCTCCCCAAGCCCGAAAAGCAACTCACCCGCCCGGCCCTCGGGGAAGAGGCCGGACGGGTGAGCTTTTAATGCCGCGTTGGATCACTCAACGACGGGCATCTTGATGACCTCGTCCTGGTCGAAACCAGCCGGTGCGTCACCATCGAAGTGGAGCTTGATCTGGCCGTAACGAGCAGCGGCTTCGCCTTCAACGAGGTCCTCGGCGCTGACGGTCACCTTGACGTTTTCGGTCTTGTCGCCCTCGGTCACAGCGAGTTCGCCGGTCGCGGTGGCGGTCGCCTTGCCCCAGTCACTCCAGGTGAGGCCGACGAGTTTGGCATTGCCGTCGCCACAGGCCACGGTGAAAGTCTCGGGCTGCGAAACGGTCTCGTCGGCGAGGCATTCGGCGATGACGGTCACGCCAGCCACGGCAGAGCTAGCAGCGTCGTCGTTGCTGTTGTCGCCACCGTTGGCGATCGCGGCGCCACCGAGTCCGTCGTTCGCTGCGAGCACGCCGTCGGCCGAG
>CALMMO010000094.1 GCA_937868455.1 uncultured Marmoricola sp. | reverse complement strand
CGAGGGCTCGGGTTATCGATGCGACAAACGGTCAGTTCAACCGGTCAAGCGCGCGCTGAGCCTGGTCGCGAGCTTCGATCGCTCGAGCAGAGTCCGCTCTGCTGGCCTCAACATCGAGGCTCGCCTCATCACGTTGTCTGCTCACCGTTTCGATCTCTGCCTCAAGGTCAGCCAGTTTGCGCTGAAGTTCGTCAAGCTCTGCTGTGCGCTGGAGTAAGGCTGCTTCAACCTCTGCGGCCCGGTCTTCGGCCGCGCGCAGAGCCTGATCGGCCTCCTCAAACGCCGTTTGACTTGCTTTCAGGGCATCGAGGGCCGCTGCTCGACGTACTGCGGTGTTATCGGGCACCGCATGCAACGCTCGCTTGGAGGGCTCGACCCGTGGCGCCACATGCCCGATCGCGTCACCGTGAGCCACCAGCAAACCCGGCTCGGTGCTCTCAAGCCCAGTGGAGGCGATGGTTGTCACCAGCAATCCGGTGCGCACTGCCTGCTCGACGCCTGCGTCGATCATGGCGGCGGTCAGAGTGTCCTCAATTTGCTCGGCCACAGCGGGAGTGATGCGTTGACCCTGCTCAAGGGCTAGTTGGCGGGCCCGGGTCGTCAACGCAGCGGTGAGTTGTCGGCGCTGACGAGTGAGGTCTCGCAACTGAGCGCCATCGAGCGCATTTGCCGCAATTCTTAGTTGCGCCGCCAGAGCAAACACTTCAGCAATCTGATCAGCCTCCCACCGCACCAGTTGGTTGACCGCCCACGCACCCATCGAGGGCTTCTTGAGGCTCTTGATGTCAGCGGCTAACGCCTTGTCGCCGGTTCCTTTGGCTGCCTTCTCGGCTTCAGTGCGAACGGACATGAAGTCACCTGGCACGCAGGAGTAAACCTGCTCAAGGACCTCCGCGAACTCCATGGATGGGAAGTGTGCCACCTCTCACTCACACGGGCCGAGCCAATTGCTCCTCCACGAGGCCCAGCGCCTGCGCGCACGTGGCAGCCCGGATCTCGGCGCGATCGCCGCTCAACGCGAGTTGGCGTACGGCGTCGCCTGAGGGTCCACTCACAGCCACGAAGACTGTGCCCACTGGGTGACCCTCTTGCTCACTTGGCCCAGCGACCCCTGTGGTCGCAATCCCCCATGTGGAGCCAAGCCGCTGTCGTACCCCTGATGCCATCTCTTGGGCAGTCTCGGCCGAGACGACTCCGTGGGCAGAGACGACGGCAGCAGGGACTCCCAGTAGTTGTTGCTTGAGCAGCGCGGTGTAGGCAACCACCCCACCGATAAAGACCTGGGATGCGCCGGGAATATCGGTCAGAGTCTGAGCGACTAGTCCCCCGGTCAGCGACTCTGCGGTGGCCAGCGTTTCCCCTCGTGCTGCCAACGCGGCAAGCACACGCACCGGAGCACTCACGAGGCTGCGCCGTATTTGGCCTCTCGGCGCTGGTGGGCAGCATCACGGGCGAACTCGATGCCAGATGACACGGTGAGCCACACCGAGGCCGCCAAGAAGGCGCCTGCGAGCCACCACAGACCCATGCCGACGGTGTGCATCCAGCCGGCCGGGAACGAATCAAAGGGCAAGACAAACCCGGCCAGACCGATGGTTTGAAAGACGGTCTTGACCTTGCCCGAGGAGTTGGCGGCCAACACGACGTGCTTGGCGATGGAGAGGCGCGCAATAGTCACGGCCCACTCGCGCACCAACACCACCACGGTGATGGTCCACCACAGCCATGCAGGCATGAATGGGTGAATGATCGCCAGACCGATAAAGGCCATGCCGGTAATGGCCTTGTCAGCGATCGGGTCGGCGATCTTGCCGAAATCGGTGATCAAGTTGTGCTTGCGCGCCAGATCACCATCGATCTTGTCGGTGATCATCGCTCCCACGAAAAGACCAAAGGCCACCCAGCGCCACACGGGGTTGGTCCCACCTTCGGTGAGCAATGCCCAACCAAAGAACGGCACCATGATGATGCGAAGCGTCGTCAACGCATTCGGAACGTTCCAGTTGCTTGGCTTCTGGTCCATCAGATTCGTCCTCACGCTGTCGCGAACTTGATCATTGGGCATCACTTTCAGCGAGCAAGTCAACGCCCTCTGTTGTGCTCACGATTCCTGACACGAACTCTCCCACGAGCGCCGACACGCCACGCACTTGCGTCGTCCCATCGACTTCGGGTCCTTGATGCGCTGCGCGACCCTCGACCACACCATCATCCATACTTTCGACGAGTACGACGACGCGCTCACCGATCCGCTCTTCGGCGCGTTGGGCAGTCACTTCATCGACAATGCGGGTCAAGTGCTCCACACGTTCGGAGATTTCGTCTTCGGCAAGTTTGCCCTCGAACGACTCGGCCTCAGTGCCGTCTTCGTCGGAATAGCCAAATACACCAATGGCATCAAGACGTGCACGCTCAACAAAGTCACACAAGGCCTCAAACTCGGCCTCGGTCTCACCAGGAAAGCCCACGATGAAGTTGGAGCGGACTCCGGCCTCGGGGGCGAGTCGGCGTACGTCCTCTAGGAGGCCCAGGAAGCTTTCGGTGCCCCCGAAGCGACGCATCCGGCGTAGCACCGTTTCGGCAGCGTGTTGGAACGACAAGTCGAAGTAGGGCGCCACGCCAGGGGTAGTCGCAATGGCACGGACCAGATCTGGGCGAGTCTCCGCAGGTTGGAGGTAGGAGACCCGAACCCGCTCGATGCCGTCGATCCCGGACAACTCTGGGAGAAGTTTCTCCAACAGGCGCAGATCGCCGAGGTCCTTGCCGTAGGAGGTGGAGTTTTCACTCACCAAGAACAACTCACGCACGCCAAGGCTGGCGAGCCAGCGAGCCTCGGCCACCACGTCAGTTGGGCGACGCGAGAGGAACGAGCCTCGAAACGACGGGATAGCGCAGAAGGTGCACCTGCGGTCGCATCCGCTGGCTAGTTTGAGGGCCGCCATCGGCCCCTCGTCGAGGCGAGTGCGCTGGCCGTGACCGGGGGTGAACACCTCAGTGTCCACACGCTCCACCGGTGAAATCGGCAGCAGTAGCCTGCGGTCGGAGGGTTGGTGCGCTGCTGGACGCTCGCCAGCCACAATGGCACGAAGTTTGGCGGCAATGTCGGGGTAGTCATCAAAGCCCAAGACTGCGTCGGCTTCGGGGAGCGAGGTGGCCAATTCTGCGCCGTACCGCTCGGCCAAGCAGCCCACGGCAACGACTGCCTGCGTGGGTCCACTGCCCTTGAGGTCTGCGGCGGCTAACAGGGTGTCGATGCTGTCTTTTTTGGCCGCGTCGACGAACCCGCAGGTGTTCACTACGACTGTGTCGGCATCTGCGGGGTCGGCTACCAGCCGAAACCCGCCGTCGGAGAGTCGACCGGCTAGCTCTTCGGAGTCGACTTCGTTGCGTGCACACCCCAACGTGACCATGGCAACTGTCAGGGGTGCAGATTCAGCGGGTGCGGGTTTCGTCATGGTGAAGGAAGTATCCCCCACAAAGTATCTTGTGCAGGTCTCAGGCCCCGAGCCTGTCAAAGAGCCAGCTGCCGTCTTCGTCGTCCACGCACGACTGGACCTCAGACTCCAGCGTAGGGGCCTTCACTGGATCGCTATGAACCAGAACCAGCCCTGAGGAGAGCGTTGCCAGGTCCTCGGCCGGGGTTGGGGATGTGCACAGGTGAGTCAGCGTCATCGGCACTGCCACGATGTCGCGAGCGACGTCGTTGGGGTGAATCATGATCAAACCATCATGCAAACCACGCTGCGAGCGAACCGTGACTGAGCTGATGGCTTGCCACTGCAAGCCGATCCACGTGTGACCGTGCCGCAGCCGAATGCCAATTTCGTCGGCCACCATGAGCGGGGTGCGGGCATCGGCCCACAGCCAAGCACCAACCGCAGCGACAGCGGCCAGCACCACTGCAATTACCCAGTGCATCAACGAACCAGAACTGGCTGCCAGCCAGGCATAGAGCACGGATGTAACGCCTGCTCCGATAGCCAACGCAGCAATCGCGCGAGCGTTGCCACGGATGATGAACCCTGGCGTCATGGCTATGCCTCACCTTGAAGGTTGGAAATCACATCATCAACATCATCGGGTTTGATCAGG
>CALMMO010000093.1 GCA_937868455.1 uncultured Marmoricola sp. | reverse complement strand
ACAGCGCCGTGCAAATGCACTTTGTCGACACCACATTGACTCTTGATGCTGGCAGTGGCGATGACGCCATGGCCAGTGAATCCATCGAGGCGGCCCTGAGTGGCGATGAGATCACCACCGGCTTCAACCCACACTTCTTGCTCGATGGTCTCAGCGCGATCGAGTCGCCGTTTGTTGAACTTGCCTTCACCCAATCCTCCAAGCCAGTTGTCATCAGTGGCTTGACGGCGCTTGATGCCGAGCCCGACGAGAGCTTCCGCTACTTGTTGATGCCTCGCCGATTGCTCTCCTAAGGAGTTGACCATGCACCTCGGACTCGTTGGTTTAGGCAAGATGGGCGGCAACATGCGCGAGCGCATGCGTCGCGCCGGCGTGACGGTCACTGGTTATGACCGCAACCCTGAGGTCTCCGACGTGGGTTCGCTCGCGGAGTTGGTGCAGGCGTTGCCGAGCCCCAAGGTTGTCTGGGTGATGGTGCCGGCCGGTGCCCCGACCCAAGCCACGATCGAAGAACTCCACCAGTTGCTCGGTGAGGGCGACGTGGTGGTCGATGGCGGCAACTCGCGTTGGACTGACGACCAAGCTCACGCGGCCATGTTGGCTACTAAGGGCATCGGCTTCGTTGACTGCGGTGTCTCTGGTGGGGTGTGGGGTCTCGAAAACGGCTACGCACTCATGACTGGCGGCGACCCAGCAAACGTGGCGCTGGTGCAACCGGCTTTTGATGCGCTGCGCCCCGAGGGTGAGTTTGGTTGGGTGCACGCTGGATCAAAGGTGGGTGCTGGCCACTTCGCCAAGATGGTGCATAACGGGATCGAATACGCACTCATGCAGGCTTATGCCGAGGGCTATGAACTTCTCCAGGCCGTCGAAGAGGTCGACAACGTCACCGAGGTGTTTCGCTCCTGGCGCGAAGGCACCGTGATTCGCTCATGGCTCCTCGACTTGTTGGTCAACGCGCTCGACGAAGACCACGACCTGGCCACGATCCGCGGTTACGCCGAAGACTCAGGTGAGGGTCGCTGGACCGTCGAGGCAGCCATCGATAATGCGGTGCCGATGCCGGCGATCGCTGCCTCGCTGTTTGCCCGGTTTGCGTCGCGTCAAGACGACTCACCTGCCATGAAGGCCATCGCCGCGATGCGCAATCAGTTCGGTGGCCACGCTGTGCACACCTCGCCTCCTGCTGGTGGCGACGCGAACCCGGCGTGAGCTGGTGTACGTCGAGCACCTCACCCTGCACAACTTCCGGTCCTATCCGGCGCTCGAGCTTGAGATCCCTGCCGGCCCGGTGGCCTTTGTGGGTCGTAATGGGCAAGGGAAAACCAATGTCGTGGAAGCAATCGACTATCTCGCCCACCTTGGTTCTCATCGCGTCGCTTCCGATGCGCCGCTAGTCAAAAGTGGCTCTGATCAGGCAATTGTCCGAGCCGCGGTGATCAAAGAGGGCCGTCGGGCCGTGCTTGAAGTTGAAATCAACCCCGGCCGAGCCAACCGAGCAAAAATAAATCGAGCCTCGCTTCCGCGAGCCAGAGAAATCATCGGCCTGCTGCGCACCGTGGTCTTTTCCCCTGAAGATTTGGCCCTGGTCAAAGGCGATCCCTCCGAGCGCCGCCGCTTTGTCGATGATCTCCTGGTCTTGCTCTCACCTCGCTATGCGGGCACGCGTTCGGACTACGAGCGCGTGCTCAAGCAACGCAACTCGCTGCTCAAGACCGCTCGGATGACTGGTCGCTCGGTGCTCGACACCTTGTCGGTGTGGGATGCCAACTTGGCCACGCTGGGCACCGAGATGATCACCAGGCGTATTGAGTTGGTCGAGCAGTTGCGTCCGCTGGTGGCCACGGCGTACTCCGCGGTGGCGCGCGGTGCTCGTGAGGAAGACGCCGACATCGCCTACAAATCGACGGTGCCCGAACCCACAGAGGAGGGGTTCATGGCTCAGATCGAGGCCAGGCGGCGCGACGAACTCGATCGAGGCATCACACTGGTCGGCCCGCATCGAGACGACGTGGTGCTGAGTTTGGGTGACCTGCCCGTCAAGGGTTACGCCTCCCACGGTGAATCATGGAGTTTTGCGCTGGCATTGCGGTTGGCTGCTTACGACGTGTTGCGCGCCGATGGTGATGACCCGATCTTGATCCTCGATGACGTCTTCGCCGAACTCGACTCCACACGTCGCGACCACCTTGCCAAACTTGTGGCCACCGCTGAACAAGTCTTGGTGACAGCAGCGGTGGGCGATGATGTTCCCGAACTGTTGGCGGGTGCACGTTTCGAAGTCGCCGGAGGGGAGGTCACCCGTGTCTGAGGAGCCCAATGCTCACGACGACGAGGGCACCGACCTGGCCAAGTCGATCGCGCGTGGACTGGCTGGTCGCACCGGGGCTCGACGTGCCAAGTCGCGCGTCAAGCGAGTGACTCCTCAAGCCAGCAGCGCCCACCCAGATGAGCGCGACCCACAAACCATTGACGTCAGCCTCGAGCGCCTCATCAATGAGCGCGGCTGGGCCACCGACCTCAAGGTGCACGCACTCTTTGTGCACTGGTCAGCCATCGTCGGCCGCGAGATCGCCGAACACGTGACTCCGATTTCGTTCGCCGACGAGCGACTCGTGGTTCAAGCCGACTCGAGTGCGTGGGCCACCCAGATGAAACTGCTGGCCCCCACCGTCGTGGGGCGCCTCAACGAAGAGTTGGGCGAGGAGTCGTTGCGCTACATGGAAGTGCTCGGACCCCGTCAAAAGAGCTGGGTCAAAGGCAAGCTTCGGGTCAAAGGTCGGGGTCCCCGAGACACCTACGGATAGTCGATGTTTTGGCGGCCCAGCGGCGCTTCAGCTGTATAGGGACACGTTTTGGGGCGGGAACCGACCTCTCAATGCCAGTTTTTGGCCGCTGAGAGGGCTTTTTGGGCACTAGACCCCCCAAACCTGTGGGCAACTGCGTGATTTGGGGGCTCCGATCGCTAGAATGGCCGCTTGGCGCCGTACTCCAGTCAACGCACCAGAGCAGGCGCCTTCAGTGTGTGCAAGTCCAGGTTTCACGTGAAACCAACAAACAGAGCAACAGACAGGGGTTCGCCGGGTGGCTGACAAGACCCGCGACGACGATGTGACGACGAACGTAAGTAGTCACACGGTCGAAGAAGGCATGTACGACGCCAGTGCCATCCAGGTGCTTGAGGGACTCGAAGCAGTCCGCAAGCGCCCGGGCATGTACATCGGTTCCACCGGTGAGCGCGGCCTGCACCACCTGATCTGGGAAGTTATCGACAACTCTGTTGATGAGTCCTTGGCGGGCTACTGCGACCGGATCGTGGTGACCATGCTCGCCGATGGTGGTGTGCGAGTCGAAGACAATGGCCGCGGCATCCCCACTGACACCGCACCTGGGCAAGAACTTCCGGCCGTGACCTTGGCACTCACCGTGCTGCACGCTGGCGGCAAGTTCGGCGGCGGCGGCTACAAAGTCTCCGGTGGTCTGCACGGCGTGGGCATCTCGGTGGTCAACGCGCTCTCGAGCCACGTGATCGTTGAGGTCAAGAACCGCGGACACCTGTGGCGCCAGAGTTTCTCGCTCGGTGTGCCTGATGGCGGACTCGAAGACGTGCGCGTGCTTGAGCCTGAGGAGAGCACCGGCACCACGGTGACTTGGTATGCCTCGCCAGACATCTTTGAGACCACCGAATACTCCATCGAGACGATCCTCAACCGCATTCGTGAGATGGCCTTCCTCAACAAGGGGTTGGAAATCGTCGTACGTGATGAGCGACCAGCAGAGGTCGAAGACCTCGACGCCGACCCGTTGCAGGCCGATGTCGAACCGGTCGACTCCAAAGAGAGGGTGTTTAAGTACGACCGCGGCCTGGTCGACTACGTCGAGTACCTCAACCGTCGCAAAGACAAAGCCAACCCGAGCATCATCAACTTTGAGGCCACCACACCTGACTCGGCTGACAGTCAAATGTCACTCGAGTTGGCAATGCAGTGGAACACCTCTTACACCGAGTCGGTGCACACCTTCGCTAACACGATCAACACCCATGAGGGCGGCACCCACGAGGAAGGCTTCCGGGCTTCGTTGACTTCGCT
>CALMMO010000092.1 GCA_937868455.1 uncultured Marmoricola sp. | reverse complement strand
GTCGACAGATTGCCGATTGGGCCGTTGCTCGATCGGGTGTGGCAGTTGCGTGAGAACCTCACGGCGTACGACGCGGCCTATGTTGCGCTGGCCGAGCGCCATTCGGTGCCGTTGGTCACCGGCGATCGCGCGCTAGCCAATGCCCCTGGTGTCAGGTGCCAGATCCACCTGATCGCTGCTTGAGGCTAGTGACCTTCGGTTTCTTTCCCGATCTTCTCTAGCCAGGCGTTGTAGGCCGCTAACTCTGTGTCGTCACCCTTGGCCGCTTCGCGCCGGTCGAACTGCTTGGCTTTGCGCTGGTCAGAGGTGAACCACTGGGCCACCAACATCATCGCGACCAACAACATCGGCACTTCGCCGGTGCCCCATGAGATGCCGCCGCCGACGTAGTTGTCGTGCAACAAGTCAGTGAGCCAGGGCCGTTGCAGGGCTTCGTAGTACTCCGCCCCGATCGCGGTCGATGAGGTCATCATGGTGATGCCGAAGAAGGCGTGGAATGGCGTGATCGCCAACAAGACGAGCAGGCGGCCCAAGTAGGAAATCCGGTTGATCGGTGAGGTGCCGATGAGGACTTCGTAATAGACCATGCCAGCAATGAGGAAGTGGATCTCCATGAAGGCGTGGCCTAGGTGGTTCCCCATCAGCCAGGTGAATAGGCCGGTGAAGTAGATGACATAGAGCCCGCCAACGAACATCACGGCAGCAAAGATCGGGTGCGACACCAGCCTCACGAACCGTGAGCGGAGCAACCCAGACAGCATCTGGCGCGGCCCCTGCCCGCCGGGAACATCAGAGCCAGGCAAGGCGCGCAACGCCAAGTTGAGCGGTGCCCCAATCACCAAGAAGACCGGGACGATCATGCCGATCACCATGTGGGCGGCCATGTGCGCGCTGAAGAGCACATTGGCGTAGGTGCCCAGACCGCCGAAGGTTGCCCAGCCAGCGATCAGCAATCCCACGAACCAAGACAGGGTGCGCAGTGGCGACCAGGTGTCGCCACGACGTCTGAGGGCCACGATGCCTGCGATGTAGAGGGCGCTGCCCAGGCCCACGAGCATGAACCCGGTGCCAGAAGGCGTGAAACTCCACAGCAGCCGCGAGACAGTCGGGGGAGGCGGCATGGGTCCACCCAACAAGGCTTCGGCGTTGGTGACATAGATGCGGCCCACCGGGTTGGCGGTGCGCGACAGGCCCACGCCCAGACCCACTGCGGCGGCCAGCAGGGCCACCTCGAACCCCAACAAACTCAACGGGCGTTCATCTGCCGACAAGCGTCGGCGTACGCGCAAGGCAGTGAAGCCTAAGAGTGCGAAAACCGCGATCTTGGCCAGGACCCCCCAGCCGTAGCCGCTGGCAAAGAGTTCGCCGAAGTCGCCAAGGCGCACTGCCGCGCTGAGCGCGCCGGAGATGAAGGTGATGGCGAAGCACCACGCTGCGAGGGGGGAGAACCGGCGAAATGCTCGCACGGAGTCATCCCCACGCAGATGCCACACCAACGCCACGACCCCTCCGGCCCAGGTCAGCATCAAACCGATGTGGAACATCAATGCAATGACGGCCAGGTCGTGACTGCCGGAGGAGGCTGAGTGGCCGGTCAAGATGGGAGGCACGTTCGCGAGAAACGCGATCGCCAATGCCCATGCCGACTCGCGCACGGTCAGCGACATCCGGGCAGCGATCGCCGCCATCGCAATCACGAAGGCCGAGACCAGCGCCGATTGCCCTTGGCTGGTTTGCCAGGCATAGCTGACGAACTCGTTGAACCCGAGTTTGCCCACAGGCACGGCCAACTGATCCGAAACGGTGAAGACGATGACCGCAACCGTGACAACAAACCACGCCAGTGCGAGGCGGGCAGCGGCTCGCACTGCCAGCAGGCCGCGGCGATTGAGGTCCTCGCGCAGGGTGCGCATCGCCAACAACGGGACCATCAGCGACCCGACGGTTGCCACTGCGAGCAGCTGTTGGAAGACCACCGCAACCGGCAATCCCCAACCTGTGAGCGCACCGGGGTCGGGCAGTCCGTCAGGGGAAGGCAGAGGTGCGCCGCCTCCGGTGAGGAGGAAGGCGACCATGGCGAGAACGGCCAGGCTGGCTGGGGCGAGTAGACGCTTCATCGGCTACTCACTGGGCACTTCTGCGCGAGATCCAGAGCAGCGCCACCGCGAGCGCCACCATCGCTGCCCCCAGCAGCACGTGGGGCTGATGGCGTTCGAGCCAGGAGGCTTGCGGTGCCGGCTTGGCCTTGACGACGGGCTCTGCTGAGGGGCTCGCGGTCGGGTTGCCGCGCACACTAAAGCGCAACACCTCGCTCACCGGATGGCCATCAACAGAAATCACCCGGAAGGCAATCTTGTAGTCGCCAGGACCATCGCCCTTGACTGCTTGAGAGACCTCTTGGCCGTTGATCGTGGGTTTGCCAACGGCAAGCTTGGCACCACTGGGACCAGTGAGTACGACGTAGGCCGGCTCAGCAATCCCCTCCGAGAAC
>CALMMO010000091.1 GCA_937868455.1 uncultured Marmoricola sp. | reverse complement strand
GTGTTGGTCTGAAAGAAGCTCTGTGGGCCTAGTTCGACCGGGTGGTCCAAGGGAATGGGCAACACATCGGTGGGGGAGAGGACCACCTCCTCGATGCCTTCCAGCACTGCTTTGTGTTCGGGCTGCAGGTTAAGCGTCACGACGAGGGCATTCGGGATTGCCGCCAATACTGCGTCGTACGTAATGCGCGAGGCTTGTTGCATCGAGCGCAGCACAAACCTCACCATGAGTTTGCCTGCAGGGGAGTGGGTGAGGTGAACGTATTTGAGTTCGCCGCGACGCTTGTTCACGTCGTACGGCAAGAGCCGTAAGGCGTTGATCAGATCGGCAAGCCGAGGGATCGCCTGCGCTAGGCCGGGTTCATAGAGCCCACAGTTGCGCAGATCTATGCCGTGAAGGTTCTGGTCCAAGATCCCCAAGGTGACATCACCGGGCGTGCCCCCGACCACCAACTTCGCCTTGTTGCGAAATCCGGACTCAGGGCTCGAAACGGGGGAGAGCCACCGCTTCGATGCGATCAACTGCTGACACGTGTGCTGCTTGCGTGAAAGTTGTTCGGCGTACGCCGTGGGCAACCACGTGCATGAGCGACAAGCCCCAGCTGAGTAGTAGTCGCATCGCACGTCAGCAGGGTAGGGCACGCTCTGAGGTCAGATTCGAGCGCAGGAGCCACGTTCGCCCTGAGGCACTCTCTAAGGCGGGATTTCGACCTGTGCGCCGGGGGTACGTGGCACGATGAACGAGTGTGCACACCCGTTGGGTCCGATTGGCAGTGAGCACACGAAGACAGTGATGTTTGGCGCTACACATGTTTGGGGATGCTGATTTTGGAACGACTGATGGATTGTTTCAGGCCTTGGCGTCCGCGCTCGCTAATTCTGTATTTGCTTCTATCCCTTTCCTCGTTGGGGCTTTGGCTGGGCTTCACCTACCAGTATCCCGATGAAACTATTGGCTTTTGGGGGAAGGTTCTGACAAAGATCCTTTGTGCGATCGCGGTCTACTTTGGGTTAATTGCGGCCCTTCTCATCTTCCATCCAAAGTCTCCGCGAAAAGATGGGAAAACACTTCGTTAACGGTCAAGAACGACAGCCATCTAGCGGTAAGTCGATCACGGTGCCGCTGGACGCGGGCATCTACTTCATCACGCCGATTTGGGATTTGTGGGAGTCTGACCCACCGCTGTCGTCTCCAGATGGTTCGGGTGAAGACCCAGCAGTTGACTTAGCAATCGTTCAACGAGGGCGAATTGCGAGCATCATGTGTCCACGCTTTGAGAGGTGCTGGGACCTCACTGTCACTATGGAAGGCGAGCACCCGGTGCCGATCCAACCGGATGGCGCCCCCGTAAAATCATTCGCTATTGATTCGCCGGAGTATCCGATTTCCTTGGTGACCCTGGAGCAATCACCGGTGGCGGACATTGCGCCTCCTGGCAAGTTCCGATTCACTATTGAATCAGTAACCGTCCCCCCGCAGCCTGTCGGCGTTCCTCTTTCGCCATCGGATTTGGAAAACACGAAACTGTTCCACAGAATCTGGGTCAACGCAGTGGATGCAGATGTCGAATCTGGCGTGGATACCACGGCATAGTCGGTCGAGTCGATGTCGTCCCCAACTTGAGCGCTTTCAGCGATTGCTGCCATGGACTCAAATCGGGTGCGCTCTGGGTGGGCTCTGGCGTAACGTCCCCTCATGGACATCACGGCGGCGCGATCCACGGCTCACTCGGCGGATGCCCTCTGGGCGACTCTCGAGGACATCGACCAGTGGGCGCAATGGCTGCCCACCGTTGACTCGGTGGCCCGTGTCGGCGGGCCTGGAGTGCCCGGTGTGGGTGTTGCCTATGAGCTCGAGCAGCCTGGGCTCCCAAAGGCGACTTGGACGATTACCGACTGGCGGCCTGGTGTGGGCTTCACATGGGAGTCTCGTCGGCCAGGAGTACTGACGATTGCGACCCACGAACTCGTCGGTGAGTCTGCGGGCGCGAGGATCGAACTCGACATCAAATGGAAGGGGCTGCTCGGTCGTGGTGTACGGATGGCGTTCGGTGCGAAAACCGCCAACTTCCTGCGCCTGGAAGCCGAGGCGCTCGACGTCACCACAACAGCTCGTGTCAAACCATCCTCGCTGCCATAACCGTGTCTAGCCTTCCTTCCCAGATCGTGGCCGCAAGGCTTTCCCTTCGACCTTGATCAACCCACAGGGGTCAAGACCACATGCAGTTGGTCGTCGGGGGGTCTCCGCGACGTGAGGATCGTCAGTAGTGGAGAACGGCCTGGCTGCGGTAGAGCTTGTGGTCAGAGAGCGAGGGGTAGGGGTTGGAGGACGTTGGGGTGTGGTTGAAGGGCAGTGCTAGGGCGCTGAAGTCGGTGAATCC
>CALMMO010000090.1 GCA_937868455.1 uncultured Marmoricola sp. | reverse complement strand
ACATGCGATCGGGGACCGCGGCGCGTGCGGGGCTGGTGAACTTGTAGACCAGCAGCCCAGCCTCGTGGGCGTAGTCGCACACGTTGCGCTCAATCTGCTTTTCGAGTTGGGGTTTCATTTTTCTTCTCCAGTTCGATCAACAACTCGATGAAGTGCTTCGCCTTCTCAAGATCCGCGATCCCACCCTTGTCGCGCCAGCGGGTCAGGTACTTGATTGCACACCCCTCGGCAAAGGGGATGTTGTTGGCGTGGATGTACTCAATCGGCTGGATCTTGAGTTTCTTGTAGTGGTCGCCGGCCACCTGTTTGTCAAGGGGGTTCATCTGATGAGTTCCTTACCCTTGTCGGTGAGCCACCCGGTTCTCAGGCTCATGCCATAATCGATAAACCCTCGGTTGGCCGCACGCTCCATAGCTCGGTAGCAGACCTTGAAACACGCACCAGTTTCACGTTCCAGTGTGGTGTATGGGTAGTCGTAGTCTCTCCACGCGCGTCCATTCCCCCGCTGCTTCTCGGCACGTTCGTAGGCACGACACACCATCTCATCAGTGATGTCTTTCGTATGCAGAGTCATGACAATCCATTCACAAGTTTCTCGACTTCTTGCACGTAGTAGTCGAAGTCCACCTCGACACCCCGAGCCTCGGTGATGTCGTTGCACGGGGTCACCTTCCACCCTGCCTCCACGCCTATCTGGCGCCAGAGTTCCTTGCCCTTGAGCGGCGGCATCTGCTTGAACAGGTGACCCCCGGTCTTGGTAATCAGGTAGCGCGTGGTGTTCTGGAGCGGGAACTGTGTGTCACCCCACTCCTGCCGGTACTCGATCACCAAGTTACTCGACCGAGGCACCTTGACCCTGAGCATGAAGTCGTACAGGTCAGGCCACTGCTCCACGGTCTCCCGAATCGGAGCGCCTTCGAGTAACACCTTCTCAGCCACCTTCGGGACTACCAGGGCGCTGTGATTCTGGTGCCACTCCATCTCGTACTCGTAGGCGCCTTTGCGCTTGACCTTGCCGTTGAGGTACTGCCCGATGTAGTTGTTCACGTCCCTGATGCACATGCGCTGATAGGTCATCTGCTCCAAGGTCAACTTGGTCAGTTTCTCCCAATGCTCGCAGACCATCTTGAGCGCGAGGCTGGACCCGTGAGGCATGCGAACTGTGAGCCCGTCAGTGTTGCACTGGATCAACTTCACCCCGGGCACATTGAGCAGGATGTTCTCGGCCAGCAGGCACAGCAGCAGTTGACCGTTGAGCGTGATCCGCATCGTGAACAGCGGGTCATAGAACACGCTGAACACGTTGTTGCTGTCGCCGTAGACCCCGTTGAGTGCGAGCTTGAGCATCGCGTTCTCAGGCGAGCCCTTGGGGTAGGACTTGCGCTGCTCGAACAGGTGCGCATAGATCGTCGTGAACGTCTGCCCGAGGTGCTGTGGGTAGAACCCATTGGCGATGGCCAGCGTGGGGTAGTACGACGTGACATCGAGGTCCACGATCACCGAGCCCTCATCGGACTCCAGAATCTCATTCTCCACGCTCCCGTGGATGCCCCCAAGCCCGAAGACGAACTCGAACCCCCTGACCCGTGCCGTCACGTCCTTGAACACCCCCTTGGTCTCGGTGATCGTCTGTTCCTTGAGCCACTCCAGCACCCGTTGGAACTCGGGCTCTTGGAACGTGATCCACGGCAGTATGGCGTCCTTGAGCGCGATGCTCGGGCGCCGGGTCTGCCGGGGCTGGCGACCCTGCGGCCCGTAGTCGTAGCACTGGACCCCGGCCGCCTCCAACTCCATGACAAAGTAGTCCTTGCCGATCTTCGTGTCGTTGTGGTTCATGAAGTCGCGCTGATAGCGTGCAGTCAGTTCTTCACGGAACCTGATCGACTCGGTGCTGTGGTGGTAGAACTGCCGGGTCTGTAGGACATCGTGCCGGTTGTACCTCTTGAGCACGGGCACCTGGTCCTGCGTGAGCATGGTGCCCACGGGGAACGGGAGGTCGCTGATGTTGTCGGCCCGCATGTTGAACTCCAGCACCTTGAGCCCGGTGCTGCGTGCCCGGTTGTCGAAGTGGTGGATCAGGAACAGGTCAAGCTGGTCCACGAGTCGGTCGGCAGGCTTGACCATGTGCATCCAGCGGTTGTCATCCTGCGACTCGATGATCGCCTGCGCCTTGTCGAACAGGGTCCGGGCGTTGGCCTGACCCATGCGACACAAGGCGTGCAGGATCGGGTAGTCGAAGCCGATGCTGTTGAACCCCACCATCCGGGCACCAAGGCTCTTGAGCCAGTGGACCCACTGGATGATGGCGCTGGAGTCATTGCGCCAATCGCTGATCTCGAAGGACCACTCGATAGGTAGGTGCGCGTGCATGGCGTGGATCGTGAAGACGTTGGGGTACGTCTCGCAGTCCCAGATGATGTCGTTGGTCACAGTTACTCCTAACAGGTGAGCCCCGCTACCGACCAGTGAACCGGGGACAACTCCACCGTTTCCTTTCGGTAGACCCAGCACCAGTGCAGCGCGGGGCTCGATTTATTTCCGCTTGGGTCGCCCCGCCTTGGGGGCCACCTTGTCGATCAGCACAGGTGTCTCTGATGTGGTGATCCTGTGCTCGTTGGCGCACTCGTACCTGCGCCGTGTCTCACCGCTCGGGCGAACCCGGGTCTCCAGCACCCGGGTCCAGGCCCCACACTCGGGGCACTTCACCTCAGCCCCCGAGGAACGAGGGCATCTGGGGCGCACCGAACGGCGCAGCGGGCATCGGGGGCACGGGTGCAGCCACAGCACCAAAGCCACCCATGAACCCCGGCATCGCGGCGCCCGAGGCGCTGGGGCCTGCGGCCTGCTGGACAGCGCCGAACAACCCCGAGGCATCGACAGCACCCTCGCCGAATGCCACGTCGTCCTTGAAGAACTGAACCGCGACGAGATCGAACCGGAACCCGTTGCCGTGCTGGTTCTTCTGCACCCAGGGCTTCACTGCGGCGTTGACCCGGCAGCCGCCGTAGAGCTTGCGGGCCAACTGCTGCACGGCCATGGTGTTCGCAGGGTCCACCGGGCTCCCATCGGCTTGGATGATCTGGGGCTGGCGCTCGGAGCCCGCGGTGATGAACATCTGACCCTCGTACCCATCGTAGGGCTTGAAGGTCTTCTTGTTGATCTTCTCGGTGCCGACGCCAAACCCGC
>CALMMO010000089.1 GCA_937868455.1 uncultured Marmoricola sp. | reverse complement strand
TCGCCTCTGCCAACTGTCTGGCCGACTATTACCGAATGCGGTTGCAGCCCAAAGCAGGGATGGCGGCGACCAAGACGGCCATCGACGAACTCGTCGCCGCCGGTGAACTCATCCCTGCCAGCGTTGAGGGATGGAAGCGTCCGGCGTACCTGCATGCGCAGGCAGCCATGCCTCGTCGCATCGAGGCGCGCACAGTCTTGAGCCCCTTTGATCCGGTGGTGTGGGAGCGCGCTCGCACCGAAGCGATCTTTGATTTCTTCTACCGCATCGAGATTTACACCCCTGCCCATCTGAGGGTGCATGGCTATTACGTGTTGCCGTTCCTGCTCGGTGACCAGATCGTTGGGCGGGTGGATCTGAAGGCCGAGCGCAAGACTCGACGCTTGCTGGTTCATTCAGCCTGGGCGCAGGCAAACGCCCCCGCTGACACCGCCTTTGAACTCGCCCAGGCGCTGCGCGAGTTGGCCGAATGGCTCGGCCTCGATGACATCGAGGTGGCGCCAGAGGGTGACCTGGGACCGGCCCTTCGTGCGGTCATCGGCTGACCAGTCCAGGCGTAGCCTGGGGGAGTGTCAATTTTCGCTCGACTCTTCGCAGCAGGTGCCGACCTGGCTGAGGGACGCGGGCTCGGCAAACTGCGAGCCAAGCTAGCCGCAGGAGTTGAGGGTGTGGTCGTTGAGGTCGGTGCGGGAGCGGGTCACAGCCTGAGCCACTACGGCCCTGAGGTGAGCGAAGTGATCGCGATCGAACCCGATCCATATCTGCGCTCCGTCGCTGCTCAACGCGCTACTGAGAGGGTGCGGGTTGTCGAAGGCGCCGCTGAGGACTTGCCGGTCGCTGACGGTGTTGCCGATGCCGTCGTGTTCAGCTTGGTGCTGTGCTCAGTCAACGACCAGGCAGCGGCGTTGGCCGAAGCAGCCCGAGTGCTCAAACCGGGCGGGCGACTTCACCTCTTGGAGCATGTGGTTTCCCCGAGCATCGGTCCATTGCGCAGTGTGCAGCGAGCCCTCGATGCCACTGTGTGGCCGCGAATGTTTGGCGGATGCCACTGCGCTCGCGACACGGTCGCTGCAGTTGAGGCTGCCGGCTTCACGTGGCATGTGCTCGAGCCTCGCAACTATCCAGAGCGGCCACGTTTGCCGGTTTCTCCGCACGTGTACGCGGTGGCAACTCGCCCCAGCTGAGGTCTCCTGCACGTGGCGAGAACCCGTCACGAACCGACGCGTGCGCCCAAGGGATTCCGTGGCTAGGTAGAGTGATCGACGGCACTTATGCGCCCACTGAAACGTTGTCACCCCAAACCCCAAGTGTTCGGAGCTAGTTCACGTGTCGCTACTCGACAAGGTCCTTCGCATCGGCGAGGGCAAGATCCTTCGTCAACTCGCCGCCATCGCGAAATCGGTGAACGCCATTGAGGACGATTTCACTTCCATGAGCGATGAGGAACTGCGCGGCATGACTGCGGAGTTCCGGGCTCGGCTTGAGCAGGGCGAGTCCCTAGATGACTTGATGTCTGAGGCCTTCGCGACTGTGCGTGAGGCGGCCAAGCGTGTGCTGGGCCAGCGTCACTACGACGTGCAGATCCAAGGCGGCGCTGCGTTGCACCTGGGCAACATCGCGGAGATGAAGACCGGTGAAGGCAAGACCCTGGTCGCGACACTGGCGACGTACCTCAATGCCCTTGAGGGCAAGGGTGTCCACGTGGTCACCGTCAACGACTACCTGGCGAAATATCACGCAGAGTGGATGGGTCGCGTCTATCACTTCTTGGGCATGACCACGGGTGTGATCTTGCCTGACATGAGCCCCGATGCTCGCCGCGAGGCTTACAACTGCGACATCACCTACGCGACCAACAACGAACTTGGCTTTGACTACCTGCGCGACAACATGGCCACCGACCTGGCTTCGTGTGTGCAGCGTGGGCACCACTACGCGATCGTTGACGAGGTTGACTCGATCTTGATCGATGAGGCTCGCACGCCGTTGATCATCTCCGGTCCCACCCAAGACGAAGTGAAGTGGTACTCCGAGTTTGCCCGCATCGCCTCGACGCTGGCCCGAGACAACGACTACGAAGTTGATGAGAAGAAGCGCACCATCTCGATCCTCGAACCAGGCATCACCAAGGTCGAGGATCACTTGGGCATCGAGAACCTCTACGAATCAGCCAACACCCCGCTGATCAGCTTCTTGAACAACTCGATCAAGGCTAAAGAGCTCTTTCACAACGACAAGGAGTACGTCGTGATGAGCGATGAGGTGCTCATCGTCGATGAGCACACGGGTCGCATCTTGTCGGGGCGTCGTTATAACGATGGTCTGCACCAAGCCATCGAGGCCAAAGAGGGCGTCACGATCCGCGAGGAGTACCAGACGCTCGCCACGATCACCTTGCAGAACTACTTCCGCCTCTACACCAAGCTTTCGGGCATGACCGGCACGGCAATGACCGAGGCCAGCGAGTTCGACAAGATCTACAAGCTTGGTGTGGTGCCGATCCCGACCAACAAACCGATGGCTCGCATCGACCAATCTGACTTGGTCTACCGCACCGAGGAAGCAAAGTTCGCCGCCGTCGTCGACGACATCGCTGCGCGTAACAAGGTTGGCCAGCCGGTTCTGGTGGGCACCGTGTCAGTGGAGAAGTCTGAGCAACTCTCGGCGCAACTGAAGAAGCGCGGGGTCCCGCACACCGTGCTGAACGCCAAGCAGCATGCCGACGAAGCCAAGGTCGTGGCCCTGGCCGGACACAAGGGCGCGGTCACCGTTGCGACCAACATGGCTGGACGAGGCACCGACATCATGCTCGGTGGGTCGGTGGAGTTCTTGGCTGACCAAGAACTGCGGCAGAAGGGCATCGACCCGGTCGAGAATCCTGACGAATACGAAGCTGCTTGGCCGGCAACTCGCGAGCGCGTCGCCGAGCAAGTGGCAACCGAGCACGATGAGGTGCGCGAGCTTGGTGGGCTTTATGTCTTGGGCACTGAGCGGCACGAGTCGCGTCGTATCGACAACCAGTTGCGTGGGCGTTCGGGTCGCCAAGGCGACCCAGGGGAGTCACGGTTCTACCTCTCGCTCCAAGACGAGTTGATGCGCCTGTTCAAGTCCGAACTCGTCAACCGGGTGCTGGTGACTTTGAAGCAGCCTGACGAAATGCCCATCGACTCCAAGATGGTGACCAACTCGATTGCCTCGGCCCAGGCCCAGGTGGAGTCCCAAAACTTCGAGTCACGCAAGAACATCTTGAAGTACGACGACGTGATGAGTCGCCAACGTGAGGTGATCTACGGAGAGCGCCGCCAGGTGCTCGAGGGCGCTGACTTGCACCAGCAAGTGCGCACGATGATCGACGACGCAGTCGAGGGCTACGTGCGAGCGGCCACCATGGGATTCCCCGAAGAGTGGGATCTCAAGGCGCTGTGGGCGGCCCTTGGCGCGATCTTCCCAGTCTCGATCAAGCACCAAACCTTGGTCGAGGAAGCTGGGGGCGTCGACGGACTCGAGCGCGATGAACTCATCGAGGCGTTGCAAGCCGACGCCCAAAGCGCTTACGACACGCGTGAAGCCGAGCTGGGCTCTGAGGTAATGCGCGATGTCGAGCGCCAGGTGCTGTTGAGCGTGATGGACCGCAAGTGGCGCGAGCACCTTTATGAAATGGACTATCTGCGAGAGGGCATCGGACTGCGTGCCTACTCTCAGCGCGATCCATTGGTGGAGTACCAGCGCGAGGGTTTCGACATGTTCGCCGCGATGCAAGACGGCATTCGCGAGGAGTCGGTGGGCTTCTTGTTCAACGTCGAGGTCGAGTTCGACCAGCCCGAGCCCACACCCATGGACGAAGGGTTCACACTCGACCCAGCCACTGTTGCCGGTGCGGCCTTGCAGAGCCCGCTGGGAGTCACCGAGCCTCAAGCACACGCTCGAGCCAAGGGTGCGACGCCTCAGCGTCCGCCGCGCAACCTGACGTACGCCGGGCCTTCAGAGGACGGCGAGGTCGAGGTGCACGGCACCTCGGTGCGCAACTCCGATGACCCCTACGCGGGGGTTGGTCGCAACCAGTTGTGTCCGTGTGGCTCGGGGTTGAAGTTCAAGCGCTGCCACGGCGCCCCAGGCGGGCGCCCGGCAGGCAGCTCGCTCACGGGTTAGCCGAACTCCAAGGCCACGCACTGCCAGCGCCCCTCACGAAACTCCAAACGGGCGGCAATGGCTCGGCTGCGCTCGCCGTGACGCACGTGAACGCTGACCTCAGCGGCTGTCGCCCGCGGGCAGTAGACGTGCACGCTGCGCACCATGGCGCGCACCTTGCGCAGGCGCTGTGTTGGCGGCACCGCCCGGTGTAACACGCTGGCTCGCCGACTGAGGTCGTGGTAGACCTCCGCGGTTGTGCAGCGTAATAGCTGTGGCACGGGCCGGTCGCCTGCGACCACTTCGACGACCGCTTGGGCAAACCGCGCTGCCCATTGTTCGACACCGTTTGCGGTGTGGGTGACCACCTGCAGATGTGGCACGGCTGGCATTCCGGTGAACTCATCGAAACTGATTCCCAAGGTTTCTTGGGCTGCTGCCGGGTTACGCGTTGGCTGCCCAACGAGTTGGTGGGACTCCAGCACCCCGCGACGGACAACGGTGGGGCGGACGATGTGTGCGCTGGTCATCAGGGCTCCAAAGTGGTGGGTAGTCGAAGGCGAAGTCCGGGGTGGATCACGTCGGGGTCTGTGCCGATGAGCTGCCGGTTGAGTTGGTAGATCGCCTGAGTTGAGGCGGCGACTTTCCCCATGGGGGCATCAGCGGGAAGCGCCTCTTCTGCGATGCGCCACAGTGTTTCGCCGGCGCGGACGACGTGGTGTCGTGCGTGGGGGAGAGGCTGCTTGGCATCCGGTTGGGCACTGGACGAGCTGGCGACCGGGCGATCGGGCAACGGCAACCCACTAATGGAGTGCTGCTGATCGGCTGCCTGAGCCGGCACAGCCATTCCGATGACGCTCACCAGACCACACGAGACCAGCACGGCTTGGCGCCACCATGGCGGACACCCCAGCGTGGCCGCCACATTGTGGAGATCCATCACTGTGAGCACGGCGAGCACCGTGAGCCAGGTGGAGAGCACACACACGGACCAGGCGGCCGCTGTCTGAATGGCCGTCGCCAAGTCGAGCGGAGATGAGATCACGAGGTCGTGGCGAAACCAGAACCAACTGGCGGCCGCAGCACTCACCAGACCCACCACAACGAGAACCGCGCGGCTTAGCTGCGGGCCTGCACTGATGCCATTACTAAGAATCATTAGAACTCACTGACACTGTTTAGACGTTGTTTGGCTTTATTTGCATGTTTTAGACCTGGCTTGGACTTCAAGTCAAGGGGGTTGTCCACAGGGGTGTGCGTGACGTTTGATGTGCCAGGTGAGCCCGAAGCCAGATTCGTTGGTCAATGCACTTCTTGAGGACCTCGAGCAGCAAGCACTTGGTTTGCACCTGTTGGCACGCGACCAGGAGTTAGCTGAGCGCGAGCAAGCTGAATACGCCCAGGTCTCGTTGCGCGGCCGATGGCACGGCGCCGTCGGCGCCCAGGTGCAGGTGGGCTTGAGCACGGGCCAACGTCTGCGGGGCACAGTGCAGCGCACTGGTGCGGACTGGGTACTACTTGTAGATGCTTTGGGAGCAGAGCTACTCGTGCCCCATCACGGTGTGCTCACGGTCGCCGGATTGCCCAACCGAGCCATCGCTGACGAAGCCATCGGCGTCCTGCAAAAACTCAGCTGGCGATCCATCGTGCGGGGCCTCATCAGCCAGCACGCCACCTGCTCGGTCACTGTGCTGGATCAAAGCCTGCACGTGGGACGGTTCACGAAAGCCGGTGCCGATTTCGTGGAGTTTGCCGCTCAGGGCGGCGACGCTGTGGTGATGCCGTGGCGAGCGATCACCCTGGTGCGGGTCGCCAGCCCTTAAGACTGCTCAACCTCGCGGAACGGGTTGTCGGCGATGTAGCTCTCCGCGCGCGCATATTCGGACTCGATGTATTTCTCCAACTCAGTCACATCGACGCGCCATTGCCGGCGGTCACCAATTTGGAGCGCGCGCAAGTCGCCGCGACGTACCAAGGCATAGACCTGGGCGTGAGAGGTGCCCAGGAGTTCCGCAACGTCGGCAAGAGAGATGAAGCGCGGGGATGGCACGAGGTAACTGTGCCAGAAACTGCGCGGTTGGCGCGATTTGCCACCACTTGGCTGTGGAGAACTCTTCCCGGATGCGCACAAAACCAGGCATGGTGTGCCCACAGGTGCCGAGAGGAGTGCACATGAGTCTGCCGACACCACCCGCAGCAACCCGGCATGCCCGGCCAGGATGGCGCGACCCGCGCATCTTGATTGGCTCCTTGATTGTGGCTGCCTCGATCATGGCAGGGGTCAAGGTTCTCTCGGCCGCTGACAACACGGTCGGGGTCTGGGCAGCTAACGGTGATCTGGCACCCGGAGTCGAGTTGGGCACCGAAGACGTCGTACGCGTGCAGGTGAGGTTCCCAGACGCAGATCTGGCGGCTCGTTACCTCAGCGCAGACGATGCCCTGCCTCAGGGTCTTGTGTTGAGTCGGACCATCAGTCGTGGCGACTTGTTGCCGCGCTCAGCGATCGCGGCTAACGAGGCCACACTCGTGCGCGTGCCGCTAGGGGTCGAGTCCACCGATGTGCCTGCTGGGCTCGGAAGCGGCGATCGGGTCGATGTGTGGGTGGCAGGGCAAGAGTCTGTTGAGGCCAAGCGCGTGTTAGAAGACGTGGCCGTTCTCAACGTCTCGGCTCAGGTCGGCTCAGGTTTAGGTCAAGTCGTGGTTGGGGTCGAGCAAGCCATCGACCTCAGCAAGGCGTTAAGCACCGTTGCGGCGGGGCGCGTGATCATCACCGGTCGGGGATAAGCCATGGCTCCAATTAGCGTGCTCCTAGCTGCTGATGGGGCTGCCTGGGAGGCGGAGGCGCTAGGCGCGCTGCGTCCACCTAAGGCCGCCGTCATCAAGCGTTGCGTTGACTTGCCGGACCTGCTCGCGAGCGCTTCAACCGGGCAAGCTCAAGTTGCCGTAGTCGACGCCGCTCTCGTTGGCCTCGATGCCGACGCGGTGAGCCGGATGCACAAACACGGTGTGCGCTTGGTGTCGGTGGGATCGGCAGATCTGGGTCGCATCGGAGTGAGCTATCGAGTTTCCCACGAACATCTCAACACCCTGCCCATGGCAGTGAGCCTCGCAGCTCGCACTGCGTCGAGCGCGAACTCCGAAGACGAATTTGAAGACAGCTCACCAGTTAGCCCTCCGCGCACCAAGAGTGGTCGAATCATTGCCGTCTGGGGACCTCGTGGCGCGCCCGGTCGCACCACCGTGGCTTGCGCCCTCGCGTCAATTCGGGCGCAACTGGGGCAGCGCGTCGTCTTGGTCGACGGCGATCCTTTCGGAAGCACGATCTCCCAGCACCTAGGCGTGCTTGATGAGGCCTCAGGGCTCTTAGCCGCAGCCAGACTGGTCAACTCCGGCACCCTTGAAGCGACGGCGTTCGCCCACACGAGGCGCAGCCTCGAAGGGGGAGTGGAGTTGCTCTCGGGGTTGCCACGAGCCGATCGGTGGATCGAGGTGCGCCCAGGCACCATCGCCCAACTGCTTGCCTTGGCGGCCCAGCATGCCGACGTGGTGGTCGACACCGGATCAAGTCTTGACTCCGAAGAAGAGTCACCGAGCAGGCACCACATGACCAAGGAAGCTCTCGAAGCTGCAGACGAGATTGTCGTGGTCGGTGCCGCCGACGCGGTCGGGTTGGCCCGCTTGGCCCGGGCGCTGGCCGATCTGGATGCGATGCTGCCCGGGGCTGCAGTGAGTGTGGTGGTGAACAAGGCACGCGAATCGTTGGGATGGTCTGAGGGGGAGGTGGCGGAGCTGGTGGCTGGGTTCGCCAACGCCTCCCGCATCGACGTACTCCCCTGGGATCAGGTGGTCTGTGATCGAGCGATGCTGATCGGTCGTGCGGTGGGCGCCGAAGACGACGGTGATCTGGGGATACGTGTGCGGGAGTTGGCCTCACAGGTCTTTGCTGACGCCGCCCAGCAGCCCCCCGTTAAGCGGGCCTCACGGTGGCGCCGAGGACGCTAACGGGGCCTCGTGGGTCTACGTGCGCGAACTCACGCCCACCGCAGCCGCTGTCAATGCCAGAATCACCACTATGACGGGTCGCTTGCGCACTGAAGATTTGGCGTTCCTAGCCAAGGAAACCGCACGCACACCGATGCACAACGTGACGCTGGAAATTCTCGATCCCGGCACGAGTGGGCTCGATTACGACGCCCTGGTGAAACTCATCGACGATCGCATCGCGTTCGTGCCGAGGTATCGCCAGCGGGTCCAGTGGGTGCCAGGCAACCTGGCCAATCCCGTCTGGGTCGATGACCCGGACTTTGACCTCGGTTATCACGTACGTCGCTCAGCGTTGCCCAAACCGGGCTCGATGGATCAGTTGCGCGAACTCATCGCCCGCATCATGTCGCGACGGCTCGACCGGCATCGCCCACTGTGGGAGATGTACCTAGTCGAGGGACTCCAAGATGGGCGCCTCGCGCTGTTGTCAAAGAGCCACCAGATCTTGGTCGATGGCATTGCCAGCGTCGATATCGGACAGGTGATCTTTGATATCGATCCAGGCCCGCGGCAGTTCGTTCAAGAGACGTGGATCCCTGACCGCCAGCCCACGGCCACCGGTCTAGTCATCGACGCGCTGACCCAATCTGTGCGTTCTCCAGCCATGGTGTTGCAGACCACCCGAGGCAACCTCGACGCGATCGGGCGCGGCATCGGCGTCACGGCCTCACGTTTGGGCGCGCTGGCAGGTGCGATCTCCAACAGGCGTCCCCAACCCGAGACACCGTTCAACGTCGAACCCTCAGAACAGCGGCGAGTTGTGTTCGTCAAGACTGCGTTGAAGGACTACCGCAAGATTCGCCGCGAGCACGGTGGCACCGTCAACGACGTCATCTTGGCCACCATCACTGGCGGAATTCGCGCCTGGATGATGACCCGCGCTGAGTCGGTCAACACCGGACGCATGCTGCGAGCGATGGTCCCCATGAGTGTGATCGACGAGGAACGCGAGCCCACCTCGCTTGGCAGTTCGGTGGCTGGCCACCTGCTCAGTTTGCCGATCGGGGAAGCCTCGGCGGTGGTTCGGCTGCATCAGGTCTCCTACTCGCTGCGATCTCACGGCGAGACAGGCCGGGCGGTCGCTGCAGATCGGATCGCTGGAGTCGCAGGCTTCGCGCCGACGACCTTCCATGCGCTGGGCTCACGGGTGGCCATGAGTGAGGCACAAAACGTGAACCTTGTGATCACCAATGTGCCTGGTCCCCAGTTCCCGATGTTTGCTGCAGGCGCCGAAATGGTCGAGACCTACCCGGTGCCGCCGCTACTTCCCGGGTTCGCGTTGTCGATCGGAGTGACGTCATACGACGGCAACGTCTATTACGGCATCACCGCCGACCGTGACGCACTGCCTGACGTCGAAGTGCTTGGCACCTGCCTCACTGAAGCACTCGATGAGTTGCTCGATCAGTCGAGCCAGACTCGTCCGAGGGCTCCGCGGGGGCGCAAAATCGGGGTGAAAAGTCACAAGTAAACCTGTGACTTTGGAGCTTTGCCCGGGGGATCCTCCCCGCAAAGCGACAAACATCCGGGCAAAGCATCGGCCCAGACAAGGCCTAGCCGCGGCCCATCAGCGGCCCATTCCGGGCCCATCGCTTCCCTGATGTGGCGCGTGTGTTTGTCGGGGAAGGGCACAAAGTGGAATCCTTCCAAACATGGACCTCATTTCGTTCCCACCTGTGCCGATCAACGAACCGAACCTGACCTATGCCCCCGGCTCTGCTGAGCGGGCCGCCATCGAGTCAGAGCTGACGAGCCTGCAGGCACAAGCGATCGACCTGCCTGCCTACATCGGTGGTCAGTGGCAGGCCGGCTCGGGCGCAGAGTTTGACGTGGTTCAACCACACAACCACGCCCACATTCTTGGTACGGCGCGCCAGAGCACCAAGGCGGATGCACAGAAGGCTGTTGATGCTGCACTCGCGGCGGCCCCGGCTTGGCGTGCGCTGTCGATGGATGACCGCTGCGCGATCATCCTCAAGGCTGCAGATCTGCTCACCGGCCCTTGGCGCGCTCGGCTTAACGCAGCGACGATGCTGGGTCAGTCGAAGACGGTCTTTCAAGCCGAAATCGATGCAGCGTGCGAGTTGATCGACTTTTGGCGCTTCAACGTGCATTACGCGAAGCAGATCCTGACCGACCAGCCGATTGCGAACAGCCCGGGCGTGTGGAACCGCACTGACCACCGCCCGCTCGAAGGGTTCGTCTACGCGATCACGCCGTTCAACTTCACTGCGATCGCCGGCAACCTGCCGACCGCTCCGGCGTTGATGGGCAACACCGTGATCTGGAAGCCCTCGCCGACTCAGCAGTTTGCGGCGCATTTGACGATGCAGTTGCTCGAAGAGGCTGGCATGCCTCCTGGCGTGATCAACATGCTGCCTGGCGATGGCATTGATGTTTCTGATGTGGTGATGAACCACCCAGATTTGGCCGGCATCCACTTCACCGGATCGACGCCGACCTTCCAGCACTTGTGGGGCCAGGTGGGTCAGAACCTGAAGAACTACCGCTCCTACCCCCGCATCGTGGGCGAGACCGGCGGCAAGGACTTCATCGTGGCGCACCCCAGCGCCGACCCTGATGTGTTGCGCACCGCGATGATTCGGGGCTCTTTTGAGTTCCAGGGGCAAAAGTGTTCTGCAGCTTCGCGTGCCTACGTGCCGGCCAGCGTGTGGAGCAAGATCAAGAGCGATTTGATCGATGAGACCCAGTCGATCAAGCAGGGTGATGTCAATGACATGACCAACTTCATGAGCGCCGTGATCGACGCGCGGGCCTTCGCCAAGCACAAGGCAGCGATCGACCGAGCACATGGCACCAATGGACTCTCGGTGCTCGCTGGTGGCACCTATGACGACTCAGTTGGCTACTTCGTGCGTCCCACCATCGTGGAGTCGGCCGCGCCCGATGACGTGATGTTTAGCGAGGAGTACTTCGGGCCAATCCTCGCCGTACATGTGTACGACGACGCCAACTTCGAGTCGGTCGTTGACCAAATGGAAAGCTTTGCCCCCTATGCCTTGACCGGCGCGATCATCTCCCAAGATCGTGGTGCGGTGGCGTGGGCTAGTGAGCGGCTTCGCTTTGCTGCAGGCAACTTCTACATCAACGACAAGCCCACGGGTGCCGTGGTCGGGCAGCAGCCTTTTGGTGGCGCTCGTGCCAGTGGCACGAACGACAAGGCTGGCGCTGCGGCGAACCTGCTGCGTTGGACGAGCCCACGCTCGATCAAGGAGACCTTCAACCCGCCAAAGGACTACCGCTACCCGCACATGGGCGCCTAATGGCTACCGCGTTCGATGTGGTGCTGCGCTATCCCGACAGCACGGTCCAGCAAGTGCATGACATGTTGGCCGATCCCGGTTTTCGCGAGCAGGTCTGTGCCTTCCAGGGCGACCTTCGCCACCTAGTGCGCATCGAGCGTGCCGGTGAACGCCTCGAAGTTGAGGTCGAGAGGGTGCAGTCAAGCAACGGTGTGCCCAGCGTTGCGAAGTCGTTTGTGGGTGATGAGATCACGTTCGTCCAACGCGAAGATTGGTCATCGTTGACGAAGGCCAATGTCTGGATCGACATCCCGGGCAAGCCTGGTCGCGCTAGTGGCACAGCCACCTTGACTCAAGTGCGTGATGCGGTCGAGCAGCACATACAAATGTCGGTCAAAGTTAGTGTCCCGCTGGTCGGTCGCAGCATCGAAACGATGGTTGCGGAGTTGATTCAGCACGCTTTACGCGCAGAGAACCACGTCGGGGAGAAATGGCTGGCTCAGTCGCGATAATGTCGGGGGGATAGCTGGCACAACGGCGTGCTGGCGGAGGTGGAAGTTGTGTCCGAGATTCTCGATGCCCTGATCCCTGCTTACTTCAAGCACCTCTCTCCAGAGGACCAGCTTGAGTGGAATGCCGACGAGCACCGCGAGGCGGCGCAGCGGCATCTCGATTTGGCGCGGGTGCGCCCAGCAGGCACTGCGATCATCAGGATTGGCCCCGATCCCTACAGTTCGGGGTCGTTGCTTGAGATCGTCACCGACGACATGCCGTTCTTGGTGGATTCAGTCGGGATTGTGCTGAACCAAGAGGGCTTCGATGTGCTCAACATCGTGCACCCTCAAATCGTCGTACGCCGCGACCTCATGGGTAATTTGACCGAGGTAGTGGCCGAGGGGGCCGTGACCTCCGCCCACACTGACGTGCCTGAGTCGTGGATGCGCATCGAGACCGAGCGCATTGCTGAGGAAGACATCCCCGACCTTGAGAAGCGCCTGCGCAAGGTGCTCCTAGACGTGCACGAGGCCGTTGAGGACTGGCCCAAGATGCACAGTCAAGTGGACCGCATCATTGCCTCACTCTCACAGACCAACCATGGCTTGGCGGCTCGCGAGGTTGACCAAGGCCGCGACTTCTTGCACTGGCTCGCCGATGACCACTTCACGTTCCTGGGTTATCGCGAGTACCTCCTGGAGCGCATTGGCGATGATGAGGTACTGCGTGCAGTCCCGGGCACTGGGCTAGGCATCCTGCGCGGCGACCCCAATGAGTCGGGCTCGTTTAGCAAGTTGCCGCCACTGGTGAAGGCTCGTGCTCGCGAAAAGCACCTCCTGGTCTTGGCGAAGGCAAACGCGCGGGCGACGGTTCACCGTCCGGCCCACTTGGATTACGTCGCAGTGAAGACCTTCGACAGCGCTGGTGAAGTCATCGGTGAGCAGCGGTTCCTAGGTTTGTTTAGCTCTGGCGCCTACACCGAGTCTGTGGTGCGCATCCCGTTGCTGCGCGAGAAGGTCAGCGAGGTTATCGATGCCGCTGGGTTTGAGCCCAACAGCCACTCGGCCAAGGCGTTGCTTGATGTCTTAGAGACCTACCCTCGTGATGAGCTGTTCCAGACCGATGTCGAAGATCTGACTCGCATCGCGGTCGCCGTGATGCAGTCGCGTGAGCGGCGAGCATTGCGACTCTTTGTGCGCTCCGACGTCTATGGCCGGTTCTTGTCGTGCCTGGTCTACCTGCCGCGTGATCGCTACAACACCGCTGTTCGTTCGCGCCTCTCGAAGATTTTGATGGAACGCCTGGGCGGTGAGTCCGTCGACTTCACGGTGCGGCTTTCGGAGTCGGTCAATGCTCGGGTGCATTTCGTCGTACGCCTGCCTGCTGGGCGTTCGATTCCGCACGACATCGACGTGGCCGCCATCGAACGCCAACTCGCCGAGGCTGCGCGTTCATGGGACGAAGACTTCACTCAGGCCTTGCGAGCCGACGATGATGCCGAAGCTGGCGCCCACCTTGCCAAGGCTCACCCAGGGGCATTCCCTGAGGCCTACAAGGAGGACTATCCGGCTGCGACCGGTGCGTCGGACTTGCGGCGCCTTGTTGCGCTCGGGGCCGACGAGATCGGCGTCAAGATGGAGCGGTCGGAGGCCGACCCACGCACCGCGCGCCTGAAGATCTATCGCACGGGCGCTCCCTTGGTGCTTTCGCACGTGCTGCCCATGTTGTCGTCACTGGGCGTCGACGTCACTGATGAGCGCCCTTACTCCCTCGATGGCGTGGGTGATGGGTCTAGCCACATTTATGACTTCGGGTTGCGTGCCGCCGAGCCCCTGCCCGCCGAGGCCGTCGACTTGGTGCAAGACGCCTTTGTCGCCACGTGGCAGGGGCAGAGTGACGACGATGGCTTTAACGCACTGGTGCTCAGCGCACGCATCACCTGGCGTCAAGCCATGGTGCTTCGCGCCTACACCCGCTATTTACGGCAGGGGGGTTTGCCCTACTCCCAGGAGTACGTCGAGTACACCCTGCGCGCCAACGTGGCAATCGCACGCGACCTGGTGTCATTGTTTGAGACTCGCTTTGACCCCGCCTTCGGTGAGGTCGATGGGACCAAGCGCCAGCAAGGCATCGAGTCTCTGACCAAGGGGCTCACGGCTGCGTTGAATGCCGTGGCTGCACTGGACCAAGACCGGATCTTGCGCTCGTTGCTGGCAGTGATCACCTCGACCCTGCGCACGAACTACTTCCAGATGAGCGCCGATGGCACTCCCCACTCCTACCTCGCGGTCAAGATCGACCCATCGGGTGTGCCTGACCTGCCCGCGCCTCGGCCGAAGTTCGAGATCTGGGTTCACTCCCCGCGCATCGAAGGCGTGCACCTGCGATTTGGTGCTGTGGCCCGTGGTGGATTGCGCTGGTCGGATCGCCGAGACGACTTCCGCACCGAGGTGCTGGGACTGGTCAAGGCCCAAATGGTCAAGAACACCGTCATCGTGCCCGTGGGCGCCAAGGGTGGCTTTGTGTGTCGGCGCTCCCCAGACCCGGCGGTCGATCGCCAAGCCTGGCTCGATGAGGGCATTGCCTGTTACAAGACCTTCATCTCAGCGCTGCTCGACATCACCGACAACCTGGTGCGCGGCGACGTGGTTGCTCCCATTGACGTGATCCGTCACGACGTCGATGACCCCTACCTGGTGGTCGCGGCTGACAAGGGCACCGCAACGTTCTCCGACATCGCCAACTCGGTGGCAGCAGACTATGGCTTCTGGCTCGGAGATGCTTTCGCCTCGGGTGGATCTGTGGGCTATGACCACAAGGCGATGGGCATCACCGCCAAGGGTGCCTGGGTCAGCGTGCAGCGACACTTCCGCGAGCGTGGGCTCAACCCGCAGACCGAGGACTTCACCGTCGTCGGCATCGGTGACATGTCTGGTGACGTGTTCGGCAATGGCATGTTGTGCAGTGAGCACATCAAGTTGCTGGCCGCCTTTGACCACCGCGACATCTTCTTAGACCCCAACCCAGACCCAGCAGCATCCTTTGCTGAGCGGGCCCGGATGTTTGCGTTGCCGCGCAGCAGTTGGCAGGACTACGACACCTCATTGATTTCTGCCGGTGGTGGGGTCTACTCCCGGTCAGAGAAGTCGATCCCGATCAGCGCCGCCGTACGCGAGGCCCTTGGGCTCGATGAAGGCGTTGAGGCGATGTCGCCTCCCGACCTGATGCACGCCATTTTGAAGGCCCCGGTCGACTTGTTGTGGAACGGTGGCATTGGCACCTATGTCAAGGCAGAGAGCGAAACTCACGCCGATGCAGGTGACAAGGCCAACGACGCTATCCGGGTCAACGGCGGCGAGGTGCGCGCGCATTCGATCGGTGAGGGTGGCAACTTGGGCTGCACCCAGCGCGGTCGCGTGGAGTACTCCCTGAGCGGACTCAATGGTGTCGGTGGCCGGATGAACACCGACTTCATCGACAACTCCGCTGGTGTGGACACCTCCGACCATGAGGTCAACATCAAGATCCTGCTCGATGGCGTCGTGGATGAGGCGGGTCTGAGCCTGGAGAGTCGCAACACGTTGCTGGCCTCAATGACAGATGAAGTAGCCCAGTTGGTGCTCGTCGACAACTACGAGCAGAACCTTGCGCTGGCCAACGCGGTGCGCAACTCGGCTCCGATGATGCACGTCCATGAAGACTTGATGCGATCACTGGAACGCAAAGGTCTGCTGGATCGTGAATTGGAGGCACTGCCAAGCCGACGTGAGGCAGCGGCTCGGATTGAGAAGAAGGAAGGTCTCACTGGTCCTGAACTCAGCGTGTTGTTGGCCTACGCCAAGATCACGTTGGCAGACCAGTTGTTGGCTACCGACATTGCCGACGACCCCTTCTTGCGAGGCGAGCTTTACAGCTACTTCCCCGCTCCGCTGCGCCAGGACTACCGCAAGGCGATGGAGACTCACCCGCTGCGCCGCGAGATCATCGTGACCCGCATCGTGAACCACCTCATCAATGGCGCAGGATTCACCTATCTGCACCGCCTTGGCGCCGAAACCGGTGCCACCGATCAAGAGCTGGTCCGTGCCAACTTGGTTGCCCGCGAAATCTTTGGCTCGGTCGGGTTGATCCGCGAGGTCTGCGCACAAGACAACAAGATTGACGCTGACACGCAGACCAAGATGCGTATCGAGGTGCGCACCCTGGTGGAGCGCGTTTCTCGCTGGTTGGTGACAAACCGACGCCCGATCGATTCTGAAGCCATCGTTGATGACTTCGACGTGGTCGTTGGCAAGGTGCTCAAGCAACTGCCCACGATCATGAGTGGGGTCGAGCGTGCGAACTTCGAGGCCCGTCGTGACGCGCTCATGGCTGAGGGAGTTGATGAGGCGCTGGCCGTTCGGGTGGCAGTGATGCCTCCGGCCTACATGCTGATGGGCATCGTTGATAACGCGCTGGCCGAAAACCTCGACGCTGTCGATGTTGCCAAGGTGCACTTCGATCTGGGTGAACGAGTCGGATTGCCAGCCCTGATCACCCGGATTCTTGGGTTGCCTCGTGAGGACCGTTGGCAGACCATGGCCCGAGCCTCGCTTCTCGATGACCTGCACCGGGTGCACTCGCAGCTGACCGCTGACGCGCTGCACGTGGGAGGCGCTGGGCTTGAGAGTGCTGCCCGAGTGGAGAAGTGGGTCGAGCACGACCCCGATCTGCTGGCCCGCTCTGTGGGGACCTTGGAGGAGATCTGCGCCGACGAACTTCCTGACTTGGCTCGACTCTCCGTTGCGCTGCGCGTCGTACGTGGTTTGGTGCGCACACGTTGAGTGAGCAACCCGTCGGTGTCGACGCGGCCAAACGTGTGGTCGCGGCCCTTGATTTCGATCGGCTCACGGCCGAAGTGATCGAGTTGGTCAAGATCCCTTCGGTCTCGGGCACGCCAGGTGAGGTGCGGGTGCAGGAGTGGTACTCCAAGGCACTTGCCGAGGCTGGTCTCACCGTGGACCAGTGGGATCTCGATCTCGCCGGGTTAGCGGCCCACCCTGACTTCCCTGGGGTGGAGGTGCACCGTGAGCGGGCGATTGGCTGCGTGGGCACCACCGGTGAAGGCCCGGCAGGTTTGATCCTGCAGGGGCACACCGATGTCGTGCCCGTGGGCAACCCGGCTGACTGGTCTGATGACCCCTTTGGTGCAGGCGAATCCCGCGGCTACATCTGGGGGCGCGGCAGCACCGACATGAAGGCCGGTGTGGCCGTCAACCTCGCGGTCGCCCGGGCGGTCGTGGCCTCGGGCATCGAACTCGCCAAGCCTTTGGCGGTTCACGCGGTGGTCGGTGAAGAAGACGGTGGCCTTGGCGCTTTCGGCACGTTGATGCGCGGCCACCTCGGCGAGGCCTGTGTGATCACCGAACCCACCGGAGGTGGCGTGGTCATCGCCAACGCGGGGGCATTGACCTTCCGCATCGAGGTGTCTGGTCGTCCCGCGCACGGAGCGCTACGCAAGTCAGGTCAAAGCGCGGTTGAGTCATTCTGGGCGATCCACCAAGCCCTGCTGGAGTTTGAGGCCTCGCGCAATCTGGAGCGCGAGCCGCTTTTTGCCCACAACCCACTGCCCTATGCCCTCTCGATCGGCACGGTCAACGCAGGGGAGTGGTCCTCCACAGTTCCCGAACTCCTGGTCGCCCAAGGTCGCCTCGGCGTCAAACTCGGCGAGCCTGTTGATGAGGCCCGGGCGGCTTTTGAGGCCGTCGTTGAGCGTGCCTGTGCGGGCGATGCGTGGCTGCGAAACCATGCACCTCGCGTGCTGTGGACCGGAGGTCAGTTTGCCAGCGGCCAACTGCCTCACGGACACGAGTTGCTTGACCAAATGCAGACGTCGCTGACCAGTGCTGGTCTGGCGACCTTGGCCCCGATGGGCCTTGAAGGTGGGTCCGATCTGCGTCTATACAACGCCGCAGGGATCCCGACTTTGCACTACGGCCCTGGGCACCTCGACCAGGCCCACGTGATCAACGAGCACGTGCCGATCCGCATGGTGCACGAGTGCGCCCGCGCCCTGGCCACGTTGGCCGCGCGCAGGTGCGCGGCGTGATCACCAAACTGGCTGCGGCTTTGGCAGCGGGGACAACGTCCTCGGTCGCCGCCGTACAAGAGTGCTTGGCGGTCATCAACGAGCGCGACGCGTCACTGCATGCGATGTCCCAGGTGCTCGCTGATTCGGCGCTGGCCGAAGCGACCGCGCGTGATGCGACTCGCGCCTCCGATGTGCCTGTGGGTCCGCTGCACGGTGTGCCCATGGTGATCAAGGAAGAGATCGACGTCGCTGGCTGCGTGACTACCTTTGGCGGTCTGGCCAACAGCACGCCGGCTGAGGCCGACAGCGAAGTGGTC
>CALMMO010000088.1 GCA_937868455.1 uncultured Marmoricola sp. | reverse complement strand
GACGACTGACCAGCAATTCACGGCCAAAGATGCTGACCGTGCACTTGCCTTCTTCCATGCGCATCTGCTCGACGTGGGCCAAGTTGACCAGCAGGGATCGGTGGATGCGCACGAACCCAGCCTCAGCCCACGTCTGCTCCAACGTGGTCAGCGGGGTGCGCAGCAGGTGGCTGCTCGAGGTGGTGTGCAAGCGGGCGTAGTCACCTTGAGCTTCGGCGTACCCAATCTCTGAACGAGCCACGAAGCGAGTGACCCCACCGAGCTCGACCGCAATGTGTTCGTCGACGCTCTGGCTTGGCGTGCCTGAGCGCTGCTCGATCACGCGGCCCACCGCCCGCGCCAGTCGCTCCTCGCGGACCGGCTTCAGCACGTAGTCGATGGCTTCGAGTTCGAAAGCCTGCACGGCATGACCCTCGTGTGCAGTGACGAACACAATGGGCGGGGGAGACTTGAAGTTCGAGAGCACCTTGGCCAAGTCGAGCCCGGTCAGGCCCGGCATCTGAATATCGAGAAAGACCGCGTCGACGTTTGACTCGCGCATCAGGCGCAGCGCGTCGGCGGCTGAGGTCGTGCCTTGGATCTCGCCGATGCGTTCATCGCGACGCAACAAGAAGCACAGCTCATCGAGCTGGGGTTCCTCGTCATCGACCACCACGACATTGAGCTTCACGGTTGCACTCCTGGGGCGAACTTAGGGATGCGGACGGTGACCTTTGTCCCCGCTCCTGGTGCAGTTTCCACCACCAAGCCGTATTCGTCACCAAAGGTATTGCGCAATCGCTCATCGACGTTTCCCAAGCCGACCGAGTCGGTGTCGCCAGCCAAGGCCCGGCGTACGGCGTCTGGGTCTTCGCCAACGCCGTCGTCTTCGATGGTGATGACCGCCAACCGGTCGACGTCTCGGGCCACGATCGAGATCGATCCGCCACCGGCCTTGCCCTCCAGCCCGTGCTTGACCGCGTTCTCAACCAAGGGCTGCAAACACAAGAACGGCACCGTCACCCCCAGCACCTCAGGGGCAATCTGCAAGGTCACCTTGAGCCGGTCACCAAACCGAGCCCGCTCGAGCAGGAGGTAGCGCTCAATCGAGCGCAGTTCCTCCGCCAGCGTCGTGAACTCGCCGTGCTTGCGGAAGGAGTAGCGGGTGAAGTCGGCAAACTCCAAGAGCAGTTCGCGGGCTCGGTCAGGATCGGTGCGCACGAACGACGCGATCGCGGAGAGTGAGTTGTAGATGAAGTGCGGACTGATTTGGGCGCGCAACGCCCGCACCTCGGCCTCCATCAGCCGGGTGCGCGACGCGTTGAGTTCGGCCAGATCGAGCTGCCCAGACACCCAGTCACCGACCTCCTCGGTGGCGCGCAGCAAAGCCGGGTTGGCGTTGGGGCCAAACACTTGCAAGGTGCCAACGAGTCGGTCTTCGACGACGAGGGGGGTCACCAGGCCGCGGCGTACTTCGCAGCCGGAGGCGGCGCACCGCAGATCGCGGGCATCAATCACGCTGACGCCCGAGGTGGCTCGGTCAATGAAGCTCACTGCTTGAAGATCGTGGTGTTGGCCCTTGCCATCCCAGGCAAGCAGCCCGACGGTGTCAGTGATGGCGATGGCTGGGGCGCCCAACAAACTCCGCAGATGCTTGATGGCCCGTTCGGCCGAAGTCTTGGTGAGCCCGTTACGCAGCGGCGGCCCCGCGAGCGCAGCAGTGTGCAGAGTGCGGAAGGTCGCGCGGTCGGCTTCGGAGCCGATGCGATCGCGACGCCAGAGTCTCACCACATCCCCCTACTTGAAGTCGATCAGCAACATGCCGTCGTCATCGTCGTACGTCGGCACAGGCTCCCCCGGAGGCCGGGTGCGTGCGGCCAGGTCGAAACGAGCCCGGTAGCACCTCGAGATCCATGGCAGTTGCAAGCCGCCGCCGCGGTCGTATTCGTCATACAACGCGATGACTTCGGCCAGTTTCTCGGCGCGAGCTTCGGGTGAGAGTGCGATGACCTCACTGCGCGAACTCACAAAGCCGGTGAGTTGCTCGCGATCAACCGATTGCCAATGGCGAAACTCTGCCTGATCGATGATCACCACTTCGGGGCGATCGGCGAGAAACTCTGGCAGGTCGAAGGCCGAATCTTGGCTGCCGAGCATCCGGTCGAGTTTGCGCACCCACGGGATCGAGTCGTCGCGGTAGTTCCAGACCATCCCCACGACGCCATCAGAACGCAGCACCCGAGCCATCTCGGGGATGGCCCGGTCGAGGTCAAACCAGTGCAGCGCCTGGGCTATCGCGATCACATCGACTGCGCGGTCGGGCAGGTTGATCTCCTCGGCGCCGCCTGCGGCCGTGCGGGCTTGGGGCACCCGATGGCTCAACAGCTCCAACATGCGCTCGTCGGGATCGGTGGCCAAGACTTCCTTGACGACCTTGGTCAGTTGCGCGGTCAACTTGCCCGTGCCAGCACCGAGTTCGAGCACCACAGCGGTCTCGTCGGCCGGGCTCGCGACGAGCCATTGGGCTGCTGCAATGGGATAACCCGGTCGAGCCTGGTCATAGGCCAGCGCGACCTCGCCGAAGTCCAACCCTGTGCTCGGGCTCGGCTCGTTGGTCATGCGGCGCACGTTACCCTTCTTCGGGTGAGCGAACCTGATCCCTTGGCCTGGTTGGTGTCGATGGAGGGAGTCGGTTCGGCCTTTGCTTCCACCCGCGATGGCATCGACGTCCTCCTGCGCGATCGGGGCTTACGGCGTACGACGCCAGAACAAACCGCCGCATCCCTGCTGCGCGGCGCCCACGCCTCCGCCGTGCTCGCCGGGTCATCCTCATCGTTGAGTGAAATCGAGGCCGGGACCGGGGATCTGACCGCCACCGACGCTGTGAGGATCAGCACCGAGGTGCTTGGGCTCGCGCCCGTGATGAACCAGTCGCCCGTGCAAGCCTTTGCCCGACTCGACGTCTTGGCCGGAGGCACCGGTCAGCCCGACTCACCCGAGGCGGCAAACCGGATGCGCGAACTAGCCGCCGCGTTGAGCGCCACTTCAATTCCGGCGCTGATGCAGGCCGCACTGGTGCACGCCGATCTGCTGACCACTCAAGCCTTCGGAGCTCGCTCAGGACTCGTTGCCCGAGCCGCCGAACGACTGGTGCTTCTGGCCCGCGGAGTCGACCCGGCGTCTCTCATAGTTCCCGAAGCCGGCCACCTGAAACTGCGGGCAGCCTATGAATCAAACCTGGCGGCCTATGCCACGTCACGGCCGGCTGGATTGCAGGCCTGGTTGCTCTATTCCGCTGAGGCGTTCGCTGCTGGTGCCGAAGCCAGTCCGCTGGTCTCGGGCTGACTTTCTCTCCCAAAAGTCACCTAGTTTGTCCTCTTGCCGACTCGAAGGCATCGGCGTAGAAAAGGACCTAAGACAACTCCACAAACGACACACGGACCAGGCACCCACGCGGCGATCTACCCTTCCTAACAGGGCGTCGATCTGCGGCAATGCCCGCAGCGACATTGTGCTGATGCACGCTTGGTAACCGAGGTTACGTGTGCAAAGAACGGCGTCGATCGAACCCAGTTCTCGGCGCCGTTCTGCTTTTCTAAGAGTCTGCTTGTCTCAGAGCTAGACCGCGCTGGAGCGTTTGCGGCGCTGAGACCACAACGTGCCCCCCACCGCGAGCACACCGGCGATGGCCAAGGCGGCGAGGGTCGGCTTTGCAGGTGGCAGTTTCACCTTCGACTGCAACGCAACCGGCTTGTTGAAAACCAGCACCGGCCACTCGCGCTCGACTGCGATTTTGCGCAAGTCTTTATCGGGGTTAACTGCGAACGGGTGGCCCACGGACTCGAGCATCGAAACGTCGGTGACGGAGTCGGAGTAGGCGAAGGAGTTCCCTAGGTCATAGCCACGTTTGCGGGCCAGGTCGCGGATCGCTTTGGCCTTGTTTTCTGCGTAGGCATAGAAGCTGATCTCGCCCGTGTAGCGCCCGTCAGCGACCTCCATCTTGGTGGCCACGACATGGTCGGCACCGAGCATCTCGCCGATCGGCTCAACGACTTCGGAACCGCTCGTTGACACGATGATGACGTCACGCCCGGCGGCTTGGTGCCCCTCGATGAGTTGCACGGCTTCGTCGTACACCAAAGGGTCGACGGTGTTGTGCAAGGTGTCGGCGACGATCTCGCGCACGGTCGCGACATCCCAGCCCGCGCAGAGGTTGGACATGAACTGGCGCAGCTTTTCCATCTGGTCGTGATCGGCGCCGCCGACTAGGTACATGAATTGGGCGTACGCCGAGCGCAGCATCGCCGTGCGAGAGATCAATCCGCCTGCCTGGAAGGGCTTGTTGAACGCCAGCGTGCTGGATTTGGCGATGATCGTTTTGTCTAGATCAAAGAAGGCAGCCGTAGGGCGCGGTGTTGCCGGGGTGGCTGCTGGAGACATGCGGCAATTCTAGGCGGGCGGTCCCATGAAATCCGGGGTTTTGTGTCCACAAGCACGCCCCAGAGGTAGTTATCCACAGCCAAAGGTCTGCTGCTTGGCTCGGCGTCCAAGCCCAGCCAGATTCGATGTCATGGGTGCAGTGCTGATAA
>CALMMO010000087.1 GCA_937868455.1 uncultured Marmoricola sp. | reverse complement strand
TGCCGGCCTACCCGACGGTCGCCGACATTCCAGGCGAGGTTGACCTCGCGATTGTTGCTGTCCCAGTCGATGCGGTCTCTGAAGTGGTGCTCGACTGTGCGGCCAAAGGCGTGCACGGCCTGATTGTGATCTCGGCAGGGTTTGCCGACACCGGCGAAGACGGACGCAAGCGGCAGCGTCAACTGCTCGGACTGGCACGTAGCTATGGGTTGCGGCTGATTGGACCCAACTGTTTGGGCATCATCAACACCGACCCAGAAGTCTCGATGAATGCCTCGCTGAGCTCGCACATGCCTCAGCGTGGGCGTGCCGGGTTCTTCTGCCAGTCGGGCGCACTGGGTTCTGCGATCTTGGAGCGCGCCAGCAACCGCGGTTTGGGTTTGAGCACCTTCGTCAGTGCCGGCAACCGTGCCGACGTGTCTGGCAATGACTTGTTGCAGTACTGGGAGAAAGACCCCTCAACCGAGGTGATCTTGCTCTACTTGGAGTCGATTGGTAACCCACGCAAGTTCTCCCGCATTGCCCGACGAGTCTCTCGAGAGAAGCCGATCGTCGCGGTGCGTTCGGGGCGGACGACGCAAGGTGTGCCCATGGGACACAGCGTGCGCACCATCATGGCTCCCCAAGAAGCAGTCGATGCCATGTTCAGCCAGGCCGGGGTCATCCAGGTCGACACGCTCGATGAGATGTTTGATGTGGCCCAATTGGTGGCTCACCAGCCATTGCCCAAGGGCAACCGAGTCGCCGTCGTCGGCAACTCTGATGCGATTGGCTTGTTGGCCGCCGATGCGGCCGTGGGTCAGGGGATGCAGGTTGTGAAATCGGTCTCCCTAGGCTCCACCGCCACGGCTGCTGACTTCGAAAAGGCACTCGATGCTGCCATCGATGACAGCGGAGTTGATTCAGTTGTGGCGGTCTACATTCCGCCGCTGAACACATCTGGTGAGGCCGTGGCCAATGTCTTGGCCGCTGTCGGTGAACAATCCGATAAGCCATTGGTGTCCACATTCTTGGCATCTGAGGGCCTACCTGAACTGCTGCGAATCCCGGGCATGGCCGGAAGCATCGTGGGTCGCGGGTCGGTCCCGTCGTACCCTGCCGTGGAATCGGCAGTGCGGGCTCTCGCCAAGGTCGTCGAATATTCAGCCTGGCTGACTCGCCCCGACGACGTAGAAGTGCCCTTCGAAGAGGCCGATGTCGCCCGGGCAAAGCGTTTGCTCACCAAGTCGTTGATGGGTGCGCACGATGGCCGACAACTGCGTCCAGAAGAAGTGGGCGAGCTGCTCGCCAGCTTCGGCATCGAGTTGTGGGAGCGCGTCGAAGTCACCACGTGTGATGAGGCCATCGAGGCTGCCCAACGCCTAGGCGGGGAGGTGGTCTTGAAGGCCACCGTCGAACGCCTGCGCAACCGCCCCGACATGGCACACGTATGGCGTTCGATCGCCACCCGAGCTGACATGCAAGAAGCATGGGCCGCGCTCAACGACATCATCGATGACTCAGATCAGGCGGGGTTCGTCGTACAACGAAACGCTCCAGCCGGCGTGCCTGTCTCGATCCAGGGGCTCGAAGACCCACTCTTTGGTCCCACGGTTTCCTTCGCCCTCGCCGGGTCCCTCTCGGACCTCGTCGGCGATCGCGTCTTCCGCATTCCGCCTCTGAGCGGACAAGAGGTCTCCGAGATGGTGCGCGCACCCAAGGCGTCCCCGCTGCTATTTGGCTATCGAGGCTCTGAGCTGGTCAATGTGGAAGCGCTGGAAGACCTGTTGGGACGAGTCGCCCTGATGAAGGATGAACTGCCCCAACTGCAGCGTCTCGACCTTTCACTTGTGCATGTGTCGGTGGCAGGCGCACACGTCTTGTCCGCCGATGCCTGGGTGGCGCCGGTGGCCGATGCGCGCTCCTCGGAATTCGTCCGCCGTCTGCCTGATGCCTAGGGGCATGAAACACTTCGGGAGTGCACGTGAGTGAGACTTCAGCAGAGTTAGTGGCGGCCATCGAAAAGGCGGGCTATTACCCAGCCGTGGTCACGGCCGGCGTCATGGATTCTGTGGCCGGCGAAGAGATTGTTTCGTTCCTTGTGCACCATGAGCCCACGATCGAGCGCGATGAGGTACGTCGCCACATCACCGTGGTCGTGCTCACGCCGAGCCGATTGATCCTGTGCCACACCGATGAGCACTCCGGCGATGACTTGCTGCCTGAGCCCTACACCGCGAGCACGAGCGAGGCAGTGTCGTTGTCATCGGTGAAGTCTGTGGTGATCAACAAGATCACGGCTAACGCTGCTGGGTATCGCTCGCGGGTGCCTGCCCCAACCGAGGCCGTGCTGACTGTTGGGTGGGGTGGAGTGTCTCGCATCGACATCGAGCCCGCGATTTGTCACGACCCTCAATGCGAGGCCGACCACGGTTACACCGGCATGATCGGCTCCGATGACTTCTCGATGCGAGTCTCGGCTGCTGCAGACGGGCCAGACGCAGTCTCTCGACTGGTCACCTTCTCTCAAGCTCTCTCGCAACTGACTCAGGTGCGATGAACGTTCTTCCTGACTACGGAGGCGCGTCGCTGGCCGACGTATTGCCTGCCGTAGGTCGGGCCCTTGGGATGCCAGGGGAAGGGGCCTTGGAGTTGCCCCCGGCGTCTGCCTACGTCGTGGTGCTACTCGACGGACTAGGCGCCGAGCTCCTCGCGCGTCACACCGAGCAGACACCGTTCTTGTCTTCAGGATCGATGAAGGTGGGCACCTGTGGGGTGCCTTCCACCACCGCGACGTCGCTGACTTCTCTAGGCACCGCACTCCCGCCCGGTGCCCATGGGCTGGTGGGATTCACCAGTCGCATCCCTGGCACCGACCGGCTACTCCAGGCATTGCGCTGGGACAAGTCCGTTGATCCCCAGCGCTGGCAGCCACACGAGCCCTATTTCGCAACCTTGGAGCGACATGGGATCGCGACCACAGTCATCTCCAAGGCTGAGTTTGAACACTCAGGGCTGACCCAATGCGGACAGCGGGGTGCGCGGTTCGTGGGTGCTCAAACCCTCACCGAACGCGTCGATCACGCCGTACGCGCGGCGCAGCGGGCGCCCTCGGTGACCTATATCTATGACAACGACCCTGATCACACCGGACACGCTCACGGTGTTGGTTCGGCACGCTGGCGCGCTGCTCTCGATGACGCGGATGCCACGTTGGAGCAGCTTCGCGAGTCTTTGCCGGCTTCGGTCAAGCTCTTGGTGGTCGCCGATCACGGCATGGTTGATCCCAGCGTGAGAGTCGATATCGACGAGGTTCCACATTTGCGCTCTGGGCTCACCTTGCTCGGTGGCGAAGCTCGATTTCGGCACCTCTACTGCCGAACTGGTGCCGTTGAGGATGTTCGGCAGGCATGGTCTGACTACCTGGGTGATCGCGCCACCATCGTGACCCGTGAGGAAGGTGTCGCGGCCGGGTGGTTTGGCGAGGTCGATCCTGAGGTTGCGCCCCGGTTAGGTGACCTCATGGTGGTCTGTGGGCCTGAGTTAGCGGTGCTGTCTTCGCGCGACTTTGCGATTGAAACTCAATTGGTGGGGATGCACGGCGCCATGACAGACCAAGAGATGCTGATCCCCATCGTGGTGCACTAGTTCCGCAGAGCTAGTCCTCAAATGGCAAAGGATCTGGTGCCAACGAGACCGCGCGCGCTCGTTGTGCGCTCATGCGACGTCGGTGATGCATCCGGCACAGCACCTCATAGCCCACGACGGTTTCGTGGTCGGTGTCGACGTCACCCACGACGATCACATCGCCTTCAGTGACCATGTCGCCATTTTCGGTGCGAGCGTTATGGGTGGCTTTGCGGCCACACCAGCACAGTGCTTCGACCTGGAGCACGTGCATCCGATCTGCTAGCTCCACGAGGCGTTGAGAGCCGGGGAACAGCGCGGTACGAAAGTCGCTGAGGATGCCAAAGCAAAACACATCGATTTGGAGGTCGTCGACGATGCGCGCCAGTTGATCGATCTGCACTGGTTGATAGAACTGCGCCTCATCACAAATCAGGTAGTCGATGCGGCCACCACGAGTCAGAGTGTCAACGACGTAATGCCAGAAGTTGAAGTCAGTAGTGACTTCGACCGCGCTGTGGGTCAACCCCAGGCGCGAGGACAGCGTGGCCGCCCCCGCTCGGTCGAGCGTGGTGAAGATGCGTCCTTGACGGCCGCGTGCGGCGTGGTTGTGATTGGTCTGCAGCGCGAGTGTGCTCTTGCCAGAGTCCATAGTGCCGGTGAAGAACTGGAGTTCAGCCACCCGATGGCTCCACCAGTTCATCGTGGTCGACGTCGTCAACAACCATGCACGACACAGCGTGGATCAACAAAGGGTCGATGTCGGGGTTCGAAGGCTTTGCCAGGTCGAAGAGTTCATTGAGCATCTTGGGAGTCCAAAACTTCTCAATGTGCGTCGCGATCTCCTCGGCGGCTGTGCGCTCGGGCATGTGGGCAAATTGGCGAGCAATATCGTTGCCTAGGCGGATCACCGCAGGTTGCGCAATCACCAGCTAGCCCCTTCCAGACTCAGGTCGTGCTGACTTGCTTGAGAGTTGGCTACGTCAACTTGCACAGCGGTGACCTTGTATTCGGGGCAGTTGGTGGCCCAATCGGAATTCTCGGTCGTGACTACGTTGGCGCCCGTCACCGGGTGGTGGAAGGTGGTGTAAACCACTCCAGGTTGCATGCGCTCAGAGACCTCCGCATGCAAGACCGTGCTGCCAACCCGAGATGACAGCGAGACCAGATCGCCCGTCGCGATGCCGCGCATCTGGGCATCGGATGGGTGGATCTCCAAGATGTCTTCAGGGTGCCAGGTTTGGTTCGCAGTACGTCGAGTCTGTGCGCCCACGTTGTACTGCGACAAGATCCGTCCAGTGGTGAGAATGAGCGGGAACTTGCGGTTGGTGCGCTCGGTCGTCGGCACGAAGTGCGTCTCAGTCAAGTGTCCTAGCCCTCGCACAAAGCCACCGACGTGCATGGTGGGCGTGCCATCAGGAGCGGCGTCGTTGACCGGCCACTGCATCGACCCCTCGGCATCAAGGCGAGCGAAGGAAACACCGGCGAAGGTCGGAGTGGTCGCGGCGATTTCATCCATGATCTGCGAGGGATTGTCGTAGCTCATTTCATAGCCCAAGGCGGTGGCCACGTCACAGATGATCTCCCACTCATCTTTGCCTGTCTTACTGGCAGTGACTGGTCGAACCCGGTTGATGCGGCGCTCGGCGTTAGTGAATGTGCCGTCCTTCTCCAAGAAACTGGTTCCTGGCAAGAACACGTGCGCGAACTTCGCAGTCTCGTTCAAGAACAGGTCTTGAACGACCACCAACTCCATCGAACGCAGTGCTGCTTCGACATGTGCGGTGTTGGGGTCGGATTGAGCGATGTCTTCGCCTTGGACGAACAGGCCTCTAAATGAACCGCCCAGGGCCTCGTCGAACATGTTCGGAATGCGCAGACCCGGCTGGGCATCCAAGGTCAACCCCCAGGTGCGCTCAAAGATCGCTCGCACATCATCGAGCGACACGTGGCGATAGCCCGGGAACTCGTGGGGGAAAGAGCCCATGTCACATGAGCCCTGCACGTTGTTTTGGCCGCGCAATGGATTGACGCCGACGCCTTCGCGGCCCAGGTTGCCGGTAATCATGGCCAGGTTCGCCATGCCCATGACCATGGTTGAGCCTTGGCTGTGCTCGGTGACGCCCAGGCCGTAATAGATCGCGCCGTTAGGAGCGCAGGCGTACAACCGTGCGGCCGCACGCAACGACACCGGGTCAATGCCGGTGATCTCGGCTGTGGCCTCTGGAGAGTTGCTCTCTTGCACGATGAAGGCCAGGTAGCCCTCGGCGTTTTCGCAGCGACTCTCGATGAACTCCAGGTCGTGCAAGCCCTCGGTGACAATCACGTGGGCCATCGCATTGACGAACGCGACGTTGGAGCCAGGCAGCAACGGCAGGTGGTGGGCGGCCTCGATGTGGGGGCTGCGCACCAAATCAATCCGGCGTGGGTCAGCCACAATGATCTCGGCTCCCTGACGCAGACGTTTCTTCAAGCGCGAGCCGAACACTGGGTGGGCATCAGTGGGGTTTGCCCCGATCAGCAAGACGACATCGGCAGACTCGACTGACTTGAAGTCCTGGGTGCCAGCAGACGTGCCGAAGGCGTGGCTCAAGCCGTAGCCGGTGGGGGAGTGACACACCCGGGCGCAGGTGTCGACGTTGTTGTTTCCAAAGGCGGCACGCACCATCTTCTGGACGACGTACACCTCTTCGTTGGTGCATCGCGATGATGAGATCGCACCGATCGCGCCGACACCGTAGGTCGACTGCAGGGCCTTGAAACCGGTGGCGATCTTGTCGATCGCCTCTTCCCAGGAGACCACGCGCCACTCGTCGTTGATGCTCTCGCGCACCATCGGCTTGAGTTGGCGGTCCTGGTGGGAGGCATAGCCGTAGGCGAAGCGGCCCTTGACACAACTGTGGCCTTCGTTGGCTCCTCCAGCCTTCGACGGGACCATGCGTACGACGTCGCCCCCATCACTGACTTCGGCTCGGAAAGAACAGCCGACGCCGCAGTAGGCGCACGTGGTCTCGACACTGCGCGTGGGCATGCCCAAGGTGACCAGTGACTTCTCCACGAGCGCGTCGGTCGGGCAGGCCTGCACGCAGGCACCACAGGAAACGCATTCGGAGGCCAAGAAGTCGGTTCCCCCAGGGGAGATGCGTGAGTCGAATCCACGCCCCTCGACTGTGAGCGCAAAGGTTCCCTGCACTTCGCCACACGCGCGCACGCAGCGCGAACACACGATGCACGCAGCCGGGTCGTAATCGAAATAGGGGTTGGTCTGGTCTGGCACGGCATCGGTGTGCCGGGCGCCGAAGCCGTAGCGGATCGTGGAGGCATCAAGATCGCGGGCGAGTCCTTGGATCTCGCAGTTGCCGCGCGCGCAGCCGTCACAGTCGGCCGGGTGGTCGGAGAGGTACAACTCCAAGACGTTGCGCCGCAGGTCCTTCACCGATTCAGAGGTGGTCGTGACGACCATCTGGTCGGTGCACGGCGTCGTACACGACGCGGGGGTGCCGCGTTGGCCTTCGACTTCGACCAGACACATCCGGCAGGAACCGAAAGAGTTGAGGCTGTCGGTCGCGCAGAGTTTGGGGATCTCAATCCCGGCAGTTGCAGCCGCACGCATGACCGAGGTGCCCGAGGGGACTGTGACTTCCTGCCCGTCGATGCTCAGCGTGACCTCAGTGGAGGCTGCAACTGCAGGGGTGCCCAGATCAGGTTCAGGGGCGAAGGTGGTCATGAGATCTCCTGCTCAACAAGCTCAACATCAAAGTCTTCGGGCCAGTGTTTGATCGCTGACTGCACCGGCATTGGCGTCAGTCCACCCATGGCGCACAAGGAACCCTTGGTCATGGTCGTGCACAGGTCATCGATCAACATCAGGTTGGCGCTGACGTCGATGCCGTCCATAACCCGCTGCATGGCTTCTCCACCGCGCACGGACCCGATGCGACACGGGGTGCATTTGCCACACGATTCGGCTGCGCAGAACTCGAAAGCGAACTTCGCCATGGAGGCCATGTTGACCGAGTCGTCAAAGACCACGATGCCGCCGTGACCGACCATGGCCTCGGCAGCTGCGAACGCTTCGTAGTCCATGGGCAAGTCGAATTGGCTGGGTGGGAGGTAGGCGCCCAAGGGGCCGCCGACTTGAACAGCGCGAACTGGTCGACCCGACATCGTGCCGCCACCGAAGTCATTGACCAGTTCACCGAGAGTGACGCCGAAGGGGAGTTCGACAATGCCGCCCTGGGCGATGTTGCCGCCGAGTTGGAACACTTGTGTGCCGCGTGATCGGCCCACGCCGTGCGCAGAGTACGCCGCAGCACCGTCAGCCAAGATCATCGGTACGGCGCACAGCGACAGCACGTTGTTAACCAAGGTGGGTCGGCCAAACAAGCCAGCGATCGCTGGGATCGGCGGCTTGGCCCGCACTTCACCGCGCTTGCCCTCCAGACTCTCCAGCATCGAGGACTCTTCACCGCAGATGTACGCCCCGGCACCCACGCGCACGTGCAGGTCAAAGGCGAACCCGCTGCCACACACGTCGGCACCCAAGAAGCCCTCGCGGTAGGCAGTGGCGATCGCTTGCCTCAGCGCTGCGACGGCATGAGGGTATTCGGAGCGGGCGTAGACATAGCCTTCGCTTGCCCCCACGGAGTAGGCCGCGATGATCATGCCTTCGATCAAGGTGAAGGGGTCGCCTTCGACGATCATGCGGTCCGCAAAAGTGCCTGAGTCGCCTTCATCGAAATTGCAGCACACAAACTTCTGATCACTCGTGGTGCCAGCTACGGTCTGCCACTTGATGCCAGCGGGAAATCCTGCCCCGCCGCGTCCACGAAGGCCCGAGTCAAGCACGGCTTGAACGACCGCCTCTGGGGTCATCGACAAAGCCGTGCGCAGACCGGCCCACCCACCGTGGGCTTCGTAGTCGGCCAGGTCTTGAGGGTCAATCACGCCAACGCGTGCGAAGCTCACCCGCTGCTGGCGAGCAAGCCACGGATGCGCTGCCGGGTCTCCGATCGACTCCGCAGTGGAGTCCAACACGGCGCCCACATCGGCTGGGTCAACATTGGGATAGCCGACGCGACCCGAGTCGGTCTCGACCTCGACAAGAGGCTCAAGCCAGAGCATCCCCCGCGAGCCATTGCGCTTGACGACCGCCCCGGCAGCAGCGAAGGCTGCGGCGACCTCATCGGCGCCGACACTGACGGCCGCGGCGTCGCCCGGCACCCAGACAACACTCATGCCGTCGCCGCCTTTTGCACCTTGGCGAGATCGAGTCGACCCTGCAGGGTGCCCTTGATCGTGCCCGAAGGCCCAAGTGCGCAGTTGCCTAGGCAAAAGACCTGGTGCACGTTGAGCCCGGCGGCAACTGCGTCGTCGTACAACTGCTGAGAGCCCACTGCTTGGCAGGCCTCTCCGCGACAGATCCTGACGGGATCAGGTGCAGGCGGCTCGGTGGGAAAGTCTTCATAGAACGTCACGACGCCGTGCACATCAGCGATGGAGTAGTTGAGCACATCGGCGATGCTTTCGACATCCTCGCGACTGACGTAGCCAAACTCGGAAACAACGTTGTGCAGAATCGGGAGCAAAGGCCCGCGCAGTGCGCGATGGTGCTCAGCGATGGCTCTGACGTGCGTTGCTCGAGCCGAGCCAGCGGTGGTGGACAACAGATCCTCCCAAGTAGGTACGTGACGTAGGTGACACTCTAGGCGTGGCTCGCCCATGCGTGGCACTGTTCTGGGGTGCAAACACCCTTGATGGACGCTAACGAATTGGAAGCTTGTCTGTACAAAGGCGCGCCCGTCTTGCTTGACGTGCGTTATCGACTCGGCGGGCCTTCCGGCTTTGAGGAGTACGTCGAGCGCCACATCCCTGGGGCTCACTACGTCGATCTCGACACGGCACTGGCCGCACC
>CALMMO010000086.1 GCA_937868455.1 uncultured Marmoricola sp. | reverse complement strand
TCGCGTTGCCCTTACGGAAGGTAAACAACCTCACCAAGTCTCCAACGCTGACTGCTTCTTCGACCAACGCCGACATGATGCGCGGGGTGGAGACATTGACGTCGACGCCCCACGCTTCGTTAAACAACCACTCGTTGTTGGGGTGATTAACCCGCCCGACCGTGCGTGGCACGCCAAACTCGGTCTTGGCCAACAACGAGGCAACCAGGTTGGCTTTGTCGTCCCCGGTGGCCGCGATGACCACGTCGCATTCGTTGAGGCGCGCATCTTCGAGTGAGGACAGTTCGCAGCAGTCAGCCAGGAGCCATTGCGCATCGGGAACCCGATCAGGCTTGATGGCCGAGGGCTCCTTGTCGATCAGCAGCACCTGGTGGCCGTTGCCTAGGAGTTCGCGAGCGATGGACCGTCCGACGGCACCTGCTCCGGCGATAGCGACTCTCACTCTTCTACCGGGCCTTCCTCGATGTGGGCATAGACGCTGGTCACAGTGTCTTCTCGCATCACCAAGTGCAGCGTGTCGCCTTCTTGGATCACGATTTCACGGCTGGACAAGACACCTTCGCCGAGTCGGTCGAGCCAGGCGATGCGGCAGCCGGTGTGCTCTTGAAAGTCAATGGTTCGACTGCCGATCCATTTCTGCGGAGCCGCCAACTGATCGATGCGAATGGTGCCTGAGGGGTCACGGAAATCGGGCTCGGTGCCAGCAGGCAGCATGCGGCGAAGCACCTGATCGGCAGTCCACTTGACCGTGGCCACCGTCGTGATGCCCAGCCGTTGGTAGACCTCAGCGCGACCGGGGTCGTAGATGCGAGCGACGACCGTTTGAACTCCAAAGTTCTCGCGCGCCACGCGAGCAGCGATGATGTTGGAGTTGTCACCACTCGAAACGGCCGCGAAGGCGTCGGCGCGTTCGATGCCGGCTTGGATCATCACCGAGCGGTCAAAGCCGTAGCCAGTGACCTTCGTGCCATTAAAGCCAGGACCCAAACGCCGAAAGGCGTCTGGGTTGGAATCGATCACACTCACGGTGTGGTTTCGGTCTTCGAAGCTCTTGGCCAACACCGAGCCAACCCGGCCACAGCCCATGATCACGACGTGCACGAGGTAGACGTTACCCGTCTTTAGGTGTGCGCAGTGCGCACCAACTCGTTGTGGTGTTCTAGCCTGGGTGCTTGTGGGCGTCGGAAATGTTTCCAAGCGGATCCTGCTAGGTCGAAAACTGCGGTCTTCTCAACTGGGGGAGACGCTGCTACCTAAGCGGATTGCCTTGCCCGTTTTCGCAAGTGATGCGCTTTCATCGGTGGCCTACGCCCCCGATGAAGTGTTCATCATGTTGTCGTTGGCTGGAGCCAGCGCCTACGCGTTTAGCTGGAAGATCGGCATCGTGGTGGCGATCGTGATGCTCACCGTGGTGGCCTCCTACCGCCAAAACGTGCACGCCTACCCCTCGGGAGGTGGCGACTACGAGGTGGCCACGGTCAACATTGGCCCCCGAGCCGGGCTCACTGTTGCCAGTGCTCTGCTCGTTGACTACGTCTTGACCGTCGCGGTATCGATTAGCTCAGGCGTGCAAAACGCTGCCTCAGCTATTCCTATTCTTTCGGGCCACGAAGCACTGGCGGCTGTTGTGCTGGTCGTGATCTTGGCTGCCATGAACCTGCGAGGTGTGCGCGAATCCGGGTCGATGTTTGCGGTGCCCACCTACGGCTTCATGCTGGGGATTTTGGGCATGGCGGCCTTTGGCGCATTCAAATTGGCTACCGGCACGCTGGGCCAAGTCGAGAGTGCCCACCTGCTTATTGAGCCGGCTAAGAACTACAGCGGCGAGGTGTCGATGGGCGCCATGATCTTCCTTCTGGCCCGCGCCTTCTCCTCTGGTTGCGCCGCATTGACCGGGGTCGAGGCCATCTCAAACGGCGTGCCTGCTTTCCGCAAGCCGAAGAGCAAGAACGCCGCGACCACCTTGCTCTTGCTCGGCATGATCGCGATCACGATGTTGATGAGCATCATCTTGTTGGCCAACAAGATGGGGCTGAAGTACGTCGACCCGCACGAGATCGAGCGACTTCGCAATCCCGACGGCACGGCCTTCACTGGAGACCAGCACACAGTGATGGCGCAGTTGGCCAAGGCAGTCTTTAGTGACTTTCCGCCTGGGTTCTACTTCGTCGTCGCCATGACCGGCATCATCTTGGTGCTGGCCGCCAACACTGCCTTCAACGGGTTCCCAGTGTTGGGTTCCATCTTGGCTCAAGACGGCTATATGCCTCGGGCGCTTGGC
>CALMMO010000085.1 GCA_937868455.1 uncultured Marmoricola sp. | reverse complement strand
TTCCCCACGAACGCAACAAACACCCCGAGCAGGAGCCCAGCGAGCCCGCAGAGTACGACGGTGAGCGCCAGGGCAATCCCAAAGGTGACAAGGTCGTGTTGGGCCACCACCGATATCCACGCGAGGCGCACGACCCCTGCACACACGGCCCCAAGAGCTACCCAGAGGATCTGGCGGCGGTGCGGTGGCGTGACCACAAAGGCGACCAGCACGGCGACGCCGACCAGGTCAGCCAGCCATAGCGACCAGGCTTGGTCAGGCATCGGCCAGAGCCTTAGATGCGGCAAAGCCGATGGCACTCCAAGCGCCTCAGGGATGAGCGCTTCAGCGAATCGTCCGCGAAATTGTCCGGTGACCCACCATGAGCCGAGTGCGGCGCAGACGCCGATGACACTCAACCGGAGAAGCCAGCCTCGGGACATGAGCGCAGGCTAACGTGCCCCCATGCTGAGTCCCCGAAGGATGGCGGCGACCGTCACGGTTGTGGCGCTTGCCGCCGCCGTGGCATCGGCTGCCATGAGGGGTCCAGAGCCGGCGTCGACGGCTTACCTCACTGACGCCCAAGGGCGCGCGCTGGTGATCCGCGGGTTTAACACCGATGGGCAGGCCAAGGTCAGGCCCGACGGCATGCCTGCCACCACGCCCGCCCAGGTCGCCACCGAACGCCGTGACATGGCGACCAATGCGGTGCGTTTGTTGATCTCGTGGCGCGCCATTGAGCCGACGCCGGGTGACATCGACGAGGCCTACCTCGACAGGCTTGCCCAGCGCGTGGAGAAGTACGGCGAGCAGGGGTTCCACGTCGTACTCGACATGCACCAAGACGTCTACGGCTACTACCGCCCAACCGCGCAGAGTCCAACCTTCGGCAGCGGTCCCTATCAAGGCAACGGGGCGCCGGCCTGGGCGACCTACATCGACGGCTTGAAGACTCAGACCGGCCTGCCGATGTGGGAGTTGAGCTATCTGGAGCCGGGAACGATGCGGGCCTGGGACCACTTTTGGGGTACGACGGGCGCGCACTCGGAACTCCAAGACCACTACCTGCACGCCTGGGTGGCCGTTGCCCAACGGTTCGCGGGCGACCCAACGGTCGTTGCCTTCGACCTGATGAACGAGCCCTATGGCGGCACCCGTCAGGGCGTGGAGTTCGAAGCAGGTCCGCTCACAGCCCTCTATCAACGCCTGCTCACCGGGATCAGGCGCGTCGATCGCGATCACTGGGTGTGTGTGGAGCCGCAGGCGCTTGGCACCAACTGGGGCACCCCGTCCGGACTGGGTGCGCTCGTTGATCCGCGGACCGGATCGGCACGGATCGCCTACTGTCCACACCTCTACCCGCCGCCTCTGGAACTCGGTGACGGCTATTCCGGGCGTTCGCGCGGACAGGTCGATGCCACGTTGAGGTTCTGGCGCGACAACGTGTTGCGAGTCGCACGCAGACTCGATGCGCGCGGCGACGGGGCTGACACGGTGCCGATCATCTTGGGTGAGTTCGGGCTCGATACCGACCAGCCCGGCGCGGCTGCGTTTCTCGCCAAGGTCGTCGCCACCGCCGAAGACATGGGCGCTGGCTGGCTCTACTGGTCGCGTGATCCCGGAGCCTGGGGGCCTTACGACGACGCGGGTGCCCCTCGAAATGTGGTGGAGGTTTTCGCCACGCCGACGCCTGTCGCAGTTGCCGGCACGCTGCTCGACTGGGACACCACTTCCGAGGAACTCACGATCAGATGGAGGCCGGCCGCTGGGGTCACAACCGTGCGGGTGCCGACCACATCATGGGGATTGCTAGAACCTGTTGTGACGAGTGAGACGGGGGTGCGCGCCGTACGTTGGGATCCGCGGAGCGGAACCCTTGAACTGGGCACTTCGGGCTCAGCAGAGGTTGTCGAAGTGCGGGTCACGCCGCGTAGGTCGTGAGCTGTACTCTCGCGCCATGAGTCGCAACCAGGTCAGTGTCCAACGCCTTATCCCCGTGCCCGCAGAGGCGATCTTCGATCTTCTGGCTGACCCGGCCAGACACAAAGACATCGACGGCTCAGGCACGGTCGTGGGTGCCCGCAGTGGTGGTCGCAGGCTCAAACTGGGTGACTCATTCGGCATGGACATGAAGATGGGTGCGTCCTACAGCACCAAGAGCACAATCGTTGAGTTCAGCGAAAACCGCCTGATTGCGTGGCAAGTGTTCGCTCCGGCTCCCTTGAACAAACTCTTCACTGGCCGGATTTGGCGCTACGAACTCCAGCCCAAGGATGAGGGCACCTTGGTCACCGAGACCTGGGACATCTCCACAGAGGCATTCACGAGTCGTTGGTTAGTACGTCGCGCCATGGCCGACTCAACCCGGGTCAACATGGCCCGCACCCTTGAGCGCATCGAGGAGCTCCTCACGAAGTCATGACTTCTGTCATGGGTAGGTCGTGACACCTAGCGTGGGCTAGTCGGCGCCGACTGCAGCACAGTCGGTGTTATGACACCAGCCATCGAGTTGCTCCAAGTTTCGCGTCGTTTTCGGGGCTCGACTTTGCCAGTCATCGCCGTCGATCACATCGACTTAAGGATTGAGCCAGGCGAAGTGGTCGCCTTGTTGGGTCCCAATGGGGCCGGCAAGACCACGACCCTCGACATGGTGCTCGGGCTCTCGGCGCCGACCTCGGGCAGCATCAAGGTGTTCGGCATGGCGCCACGTGCGGCAGTCGCGGCTGGCCGAGTGGCCGCGGTGCTCCAAACCGGTGGGCTCCTTCCTGACCTCACGGTTGCTGAGACGGTGGAGTTCATCGCGGCGACGTACTCCAATCCCGAGCCGGTGATGCGGGTGCTGGATTTGGCGAACCTCAGCGCAATCAGCAGTCGACGGGTCAGCAAGTGCAGTGGCGGCGAACAGCAGCGATTGAGATTCGCGTTGGCGCTGCTGCCTCGACCTGACCTGCTCATCCTCGATGAGCCGACGGCGGGAATGGATGTCAACGCACGCCGAGACTTCTGGGCCCAAATGCATGCTGAGGCCCGCGAAGGGCGAACCGTGGTGTTTGCCACGCACTATCTCGAAGAGGCCGACGATTTCGCCGATCGAACTGTCTTGATGAGTGGTGGGCGGATCGTTGCTGACGGCCCCACCGAGGAGATCCGTGCCAAGGCGACGGGTCGGTGGGTGAGTGCCGATCTGGCCGACCCAGCCCGCGCCATCGACCGCTTTGGTGGCCAGTTGGTGGCGCAACGTTTCGTCGTTCGCGCCGCAGATAGCGACTCAGTGGCACTCGCCCTGCTCACGGAGTTTGGGGCCACGAACCTAGAAGTCGTCAGCGGCAGCCTCGAAGACGCCTTTGTGGCATTGACCGAAGGAGCAGCGAAATGACGCTGACCATCTTGAAGCTTGAAATCCGCCGCGTGGTGCGCGATCGGGTGCGGTTGTTCTTTACCGCGATCATGCCCGCGTTCTTCTACGTCATCTTCGGAGCCGCCCAGTCGTACGGCTCCATCAAGGTTGCCCACGGCAACGTCGCCATGATGATCATGGTGGCGATGGCTGCCTACGGCGCAGTCGCCGCTACTGCCAGTCTGGGCGCAGCGACCGCGATCGAACGGGCAACCGGTTGGGGACGTCAATTAGGACTGACCCCACTGGGTGATGGGCAGTACGTCGCGATCAAGAGCGCCCTGGCCGTCGTGGTTGCCATCATCCCCATCACCATCGTCTCGATCATCGGGGCGAGCACAGATGTCGAGGCGACCCCCAAAGCGTGGGTGTTATCGATCTCCATCTTGATCGGGGGATCTGTGCTCTTTGCCCTCTACGGACTGGTGCTGGGTCAACTCGTGCGCGGAGAGGCAGCACTGGGTGCGGTCAGCGGGTCACTGGTGGTGCTTTCATTCCTCGGCAATCTCTTCTTCCCTCTCAGCGGAGGATGGCTGACGTTCGCACGGTTCACCCCGCTCTATGGCTATGCCACGTTGGCTCGATACCCAGTCTCGGATGGCTGGGTCGTCTCCAGCGATGGCGACCCGGTCCACGAGGCCTTATGGATGCCGTTGACTAACGTTGCGGTGTGGCTAGTGATCTTGGCGGTCGCCGCGACCTTGTTAGTACGTCGAAGTCGCGCGCGTCAGTGACCGCGCCGGAGCAAGACGGTCGCGACCCCTTTTCCCGCTACGGCTGGCTCATGTGGGCCACCTGGATGGTCTTCTTGGCCTTCCCGGCGGGGTCCGTCCTGGAGCGGCACGACGACTTCCAGACCCGCGCCATCGGACTCTGTCTCGTCGGGTTGTTTGCCGTGGTCTATGCCCTCGGCTCGGCCGGGATGGTGGCAAAGCGGTCCGGCTCACGCAACTTCTATGTGACGGGTTTGCTCCTGCTCATCGTCTTCGCGAACGCGTTTGTCATCGGTCCAGATGCTCTGGGGTTTGTGCCATTCCTGACTTCGTTTGTCGTCTTTGCTCTTGCGCGGCCGTGGAACTGGTGGGTGGCGGGACTCTTCGTGCTCATCGGTGTGCTTGGCCCGTTCTTCATCGACGCGTGGAAGGCATGGTCGTGGACCACCTTCTTGCTGATCGCTGTCGGCGCCGGCGTCAGCGTGGGTCGCCTCATGAGCGACTGGGCGGTCGAGCGCAAAGGCGTTGAGCACGAACTCATCGTCGTCGCTGAGCGCGAGCGGGTGGCGCGAGATGTGCACGATGTGCTGGGTCACTCCCTCACCGTGGTGGCAATCAAGGCGGAGTTGGCCGAGAAGTTGATGGCGAGTGACCCTGCGCGAGCCGCTGCTGAACTTCGCGACATTCAGGCACTGAGCAGGCAGTCACTTGCCGAGATTCGAGAGACGGTTGGTGGGCTTCGAGCCACTCGACTCGATGATGAGTTGAAGTCTGCTGGTGCCGCATTGACAGGCGCCGGCATCGAAGTCGAACTGCCCTCTGATCCCGACGTACTCGACCCCCGGTATCGCCCCAGTGCGGCCTGGGTGGTTCGTGAAGCAGTGACCAACGTGATTAGACATAGCCAGGCTGAGCGCTGCGCGGTCTCGCTCACGCCGGACTCGGTGACCATCCGCGACGATGGCGTGGGAGTGAACTCTCCGTTTGGCAATGGGCTGCGCGGGCTCGTCGAACGAGTCGAAGCTAGGCAAGGGAAAGTGCGGATTGGGGCCGGTCCAGATGGCGTCGGCACTGTGGTGGAGGTGCGCTGGTGATCCGGCTACTGCTGGCCGACGATCAAGCTCTCGTGCGCGGCGCGATGGCCGCCTTGCTCGGGCTCGAGCCCGACTTGGAAGTGGTGGCTGAGGTCGGACGAGGCGACGAAGTTCTCTCAGCCGTCGTTCGCCACCAGCCTGACGTGTGTGTGCTCGACATCGAAATGCCGGGGCTCGATGGCATCGAAGCAACGGCCGGGTTGAAAGCAGCCGGACTAGCGACTCGGATCTTGGTCGTGACCACATTTGGACGCCCCGGCTATCTGCGCCGCGCCCTCGAAGCCGGCGCCAGTGGATTCGTCGTCAAAGACACCCCAGCCGCGCAGTTGGCCGACGCAGTACGTCGCGTGCATGCGGGTCTGCGAGTCGTCGACCCTCAACTGGCCCAAGAGTCGCTGATCGGTGGGCGCAATCCGCTCAGCGAGCGGGAAGTCGACGTACTTAGGCTGGCGGTGCAGGGTGACTCAGCTTCCTCTATTGCCAGAGCGTTGTTCCTCTCGGCGGGCACTGTGCGCAATCACTTGTCGTCGGCCATCGGCAAGACCGGTGCCGCCACCAGCATCGAAGCCGCCCTCATCGCTCGAGATAACGGCTGGCTGTAGCCGGTTCGCGCCTGCGGTTCCTTGCGCTTGCGTCCCAAAAAACAAAACCGGGCCAAGCTTTGTAAGCCTGGCCCGGTTTGTTGATCCTCAGATTTGAGGACGCTTCTCAGCGAGTTTGTCGACGCCGGTCTTCACAGATGACTTGGCCTTGGTGACCTTGTCGGCGTACTTGCCCTCAGTGCGCTCGTTGAATGCGCCTTCGGCCTTGTCGAGGAGGCCGTCGATGTCGGAACGCTTGTCGTTGGCGAAGGTACCGACCTTCTCAACGGCGGTCTTGAAGGCCTTTTCAGTTTGGGATGCGATCTCAGTGAAGCGCTCGTCGAGCTTCAGGTCGTCGACCGTCTTCTTCAGGGTCTCGGTGATCGTCATGGTGGTCGTGCTCCTTATGAGTTCCCAGACGGCGTCCGGGAGGCACTTGTTCAAACGAGCGACGGGTGAATTTGCTTCCCGCGGGCGTGTGATCTAGCTCTCCAGTGCCTTGGGGTGCTGGGCGAGATAGCGGCGCCACAACCCATAAGCAAGGAGCACTGCGAGCAACGAGGTCACCGCAAGACTCAGCATTGAGTGGGCCACTAACGGGGTGAGCAGGCCGGCCACGACCGCGTTGAGAACCAGGCTGATCACGGTCATCACCGACGTGGCAGCCCCGCGAGTCTCAGGGAACATGTCCAACAACAACAACTGCACCGTTGGATAGCCGGTTTGCACTGCGAAGGCAATCAGGGCAGGGCCAAGCATCTGTAGAGGCAGGATCGTTTCGGACAGGGCGAGGTTGAGGCCTGCCGCCACAACCGCACCTGTCAGGGACATGGTGACCAAGCGGGTTGTGGCTATGCGCCCTGCCGCCCGGCCGCTGACGTATGAACCGATGAGCATCCCGCCGATGAGCGGCACGAACAGCATCCAAAAATCGGTCTCACCCAGGTGAAGAAGATCTACGACGACGATCGCCGCCGCACCGATGTAGGCGAACAGTGCGCCGAAACTCAGCGCAGCGATGAAGGCGATCGACAAGAAGGTTGGGTTGCGGGCCACATCCCACAGGTTGGCGACCAGAGCCGAAACCTTCAGGGGAGTACGACGCTCAACCGGTTGGGTTTCGGGCAGCACGAAGATGATCAACGCGATCAAGACCAACCCCAAAAGGGCCAGCCCTGCGAAGATCCATCGCCAGTTGGCATTGGCCACGATCACCCCGCCGATGATCGGCGCGATGGCTGGCGCGAGGGAGAAGATCATCATCACCCGACTCATCAGGCGTTGGGCGTCGGGCCCGTCGTACAAATCACGCACCAGGGTGCGAGCGAGCACCACGCCGCCGCCAGCACTGATGCCCTGCACCGCGCGCAGAGTCAGCAGCACGGTCATATTGGGCGCAAAGACACACCCCAATGACGCCAGTGCGTAGACCGCGACTCCACCGATCATCACGGGCTTGCGTCCGATGGCGTCAGAGAGCGGTCCATGAAAGACGCTCATGACGCCGAACGTGAAGAGGTAGAAGCTCACCAATTGTTGGGTGGCGCTGGCCCCGACGTGAAAGTCGGCCTGGATCGCGGAGAAGGCAGGGAAGGGGGTGTCGACAGTGAACGGGCCGATCATGATCAGCCCGGCGAGAGTGAGAGGAATCAGTCGGCCAAGTTTGACCGACGAAGAAGACATGTCGTGACCGTAACGGCTCACTCCGGTCACACCTAACTCGGCTTCACCGGGATGTTTGGCGCTTTGCGGGGGAGATCCTCCCCGCAAGGCGGCAAAGTCACAGGTTTACTTGTGACTTTGACCTAAATCTCAGGGCTATCGAAATACCCATCCTGGATCGCCGCACGCACGGCATCGCGGGGGCTTTGCACATCCACACCCATCTCGCGATATCTGGCACAGGCCCGGTTGAGGTAGGTCACCACGGTCGACATAGCCACCGGCGGGTCCATGCGTTCGCCAACAGACTTGCGGGGGACCCCATCTGCGAGGAGTTGGAGGGCCTCGATCTCGCGGGGGGCGAGCTTGGCGGTGAGTTCGGCGTCGGTCATCAGCACGAACGCCAGGTCGCTGGAGACGGCGAACTCTCCACCCGCAGCGCTGCGTAAGACGTTGACGATGAGGTCGGGTTCATCAGACTTCAGGCACAACCCGATGGCGCCGGCGCGGATGGCGCTGCGGATCGGGACCGGGCGCATCTCGCTAGTCAACACGACGACGTGGTGACCTGCTTGCGCGAGCCTGGCAATCGTCTCGGCAGGGGCACTGCCATCTTCGAGGTGGAGGTCCATCAAGATGACATCTGGCGGGCTGGTGAGTTCGCTCAGTTTGGCGCCGAGTTCGTCGGCGCGTTTGCAGGTGCCGACGGGTTCGATCTCGGGGTCGAGTTGGGTCGCCAATGCCAACACACCTTGGGCGACCACAGGGTGGTCATCGACCGCGAAAACACGGATAGTCACTCGATCATTGTCCCTGATCAGGCGATTCTGGATGAGTCCAGCTTTTGTTGGACTCCGCTTGTGAGTTTCCTGACCGCGTGAACCTCCCCAGACTTGATCTGGGTGTTCCAGTCCAGTGAGTTCAACGTGGCGACCCAGTCATGCAGCGCAGTCACGTCGTACGACGAAGGCTGCGTCACCAGCAAACTCCCGCGCCAGGAGTCGCCCTGATCAGTTGCCGTCAGCGTGACGGCGCCCGGTGTGACCTTGCCTGAGCCGAGTTGCTCGATGGCTTGAGCGAGTTGGTGTTCGGGCTGGGAAGGCAAGTCGTTGCTGGAGCGAACGGTCACTGTCCAACCCACGCGGCGCAGTGCCGCAGTTGCTTGGCTCAGTTCGGTGCGGGGGCTTAGCAACAGTTCGCGGGTGTTTCTCTCGAGTTGGGCGGCCTTGTGTCGCACCCAGGGGTGCTCGGGTGAGAGCGGATCAGCGGTCACCTCTTTGAGGAATTCAGCAATCTCGACCCGCTGTGGCAGCAGCCGGGTGTGCAGCGCAGTCACGAAGTCTGACTCAGCGGTCTCACCGGCAGCATCTCGGGCAAGCGACTCCTCGGCTTGCCAAATTTGAAAGGTCACTTGATCGACGGTGTGCCTGGCTAAGGCCGCCAACGCCATCGTGATTGCCGGGGCGAAGATGGCAGCGACATAGTCGGGGTTCGGCAACCATGAACCCTGGGAAGTCAGCGTCCATGCGACCGCTGTCATGGCCACGCCAAGGAGCATGGATTCCTTCAGCGGACGCGTCAGAGAGAGAAACGAAAGGGCCTGACAGGCGCCCAGGCTCAGCCACAAGAGGTTGTAATTTCCAGGGCCGGACGGAAGTGCAAGCGCAGCTACCGCAAAAGTCACAAGCGCGAACGCAGCCAGGGCAAAGGCTTGGGGCCCGGGGACGCTCCCCACGCGATTGAACCTCTGCACCTGCGTCACAACGACGATAGGAAACAGGAAGGAAAGCACAGTTACGGTGATTGGCCAGCGCAACTGGCCTGCCAAAAAGATCGCAAACCAAGGGGCCGTGAGGGCCAGTGGTGTCGCGATCCAGATCAGTGACTTCATCAACGTGCCCGCCCCACCTTGGCCGGCAGTTCCAGGTCGCAGTTGACGCTCCGGAATGGGATTCCACGTCAAAGTCACCTGGGTGCCAACGCCAGAGATCGAGTCCACCCGAGATGTCCCCTCGACGTCATCCATGCGTTCCTTGATGGAGCCACTGACTCCGTGTCTATTGGTGGGACTGGCGGGAATTGTGAATCCGATGCCTTGGTCAGTGACAGTGACGGTGATTTCGAAGCCGAGTTGTTGCACTTTGACCTCGGCGCGGTCGGTCTTGGCATGTTGTACGACGTTTCGCAAAGCCTCACGCACTGCGCTCTCGAAAGCGGCGGCGACGTCTTGAGGTAGGTCCAAACTGTTTGGGCCGCTCACCTGAACGTGAATGGGCAACGTGGCTGCAAGTTCGCGGAGTCGGGCAGTGAGGCCAGTCGTCATTGGCATCGCGTCGAGGGGTTTGGAGTTCAGGAGTTGCTGCAAGTTTGTGGCGGCGGTTAATGCGGCAGTGGTCGGCACGGCTGATCGGTCCATTGCGATGGTTCGCAGTCCGTGCAAAATCTCGTCATGGACGAAGCGATCCACGTCCCTGGCCTGGATGGCTCGAGATCGCTCAAGCGCTGTTCGGTAGCGGGCTTGGCGCCCGAGGTCGAGTGCCAGGTCGGCTCGCTGCGCACTGCGGACCGTCATCTGACAGGCGATCACTGCGGTCACACCCATTCCAACAAGGCGGCCAGCCTCTGCAGCCAGGGTCTGACCCAAGGTGAAAGTGAAACCTGGAGCCGGGCCAGGCCAATAGGCGTAGTGGAGCAGCAGATTTGCGGCGACCAGGGCGATGATCGCGTTCCATCGCCTGCGCTTGCGCAACAGGGCAAGGCAGGAAAGCGTGGTCACCGAAAAAGGCGTGACAAACCACCGCTGGGCCAGCTGGTGGTCGTTCGTGACGTGCGCGAGCAGTAACCAGCAGCCGCCGATGAGTAGCGCGAGGGAGATCGCGGTCACCATAAGTGCGTTCTGTCTTAGCCACAGGCTGCTGATCTGGTAGCCCTGCTGCACCACGATCAGACCCAATCCGAGCGCCACATGTCCACTGTCGACACGCACGGACGAAAGGAGCGTGTCCATTCCGATCCAGAATTGGCCCAAGCTGATGGCGAGGATGCCCCATCTCAACGCCCGGGTGACTGTGCGCTCCCACGGCCCTCGACGCCGACGCGAGGAGGTTGGTGGTCGAAGTGCAGCATCCACTGGGGTGGCCTTGGGGAGAGGTGGCAAGGGCTAACTAAGGATATGCGAGATATTGCGGTGAAATCGGGCGGACAACTAGCCCATCAAATCGCGGACTTTGGCGGTTTGCTCATGTCGTCCAAAGACGATGAGGAGGGCGCCGGCGGGCAGTGTTGTATCCAAGGGTGGGTTTGAGACGAATTCCCCCGTGCCCTCAGGTCGAATAGCTAGCACCAAGGCTCCGGTGTCGTTGGTGAGTTTGCTGGCTGGTTGTCCGGCGTACGCCGACTTGGCGCTGAGGCGGAACTGCTCAAGGCGGGTGGTCTCGTCCTCGTCATGCATGACCACGTCGATGAACTCGACCACGTCAGGCTCCATCGCCGACTGCGCGAGACGTCGTCCGCCGAGCAGCTGTGGGTTGATGGCTCGGGTCGCGCCGGCAAGGAGCAACTTCTCTCGTGAATCGTCTGTGCGGGCGCGGGCGACGATCGCCAACTCGGGGTTCAGGGCGCGGGCCGAGAGCACCAGATAGACGGTCTCAGCGTCAGTGTCGAGGGTTGCGATCAGGGCACGCGCGTGCTCGATGCCGGCGTCCTTGAGAATCCCATCACCCGTGGCTTCGCCAACGAGATGTGGGATCTCTAGCTCGGCGAACCGCAGCGGATCGCGGTCGATGACAACCACTTGGTTTCCATCCGCAAGCAGGCGTTCGGCCGCGGCGCGCCCCACGCGCCCGAAGCCGCAGATGATCACGTGACCACGCATTTGGGCGATGTAGTTGTCCATGCGCCGCCTCTCTAGGTGCGCACCGAGTTGGCCTTCGGTGACGAGTTCGACGAGCAAACCAAGGTTGTAGAGCACGATGCCGGTGCCGATGATGATCAGCCCGATCGTGAACACTTGACCGGTGGTCGTGAGTGGATGCACCTCACGAAAGCCGACTGTGGCCACTGTGGTGACTGTTTGATACAGCGCCTCGAGGAAGCTAAATCCCAGCAACATATAGCCGCCGGTGCCGATCGCGATCACGGCGACGAGCCCACCCACAGCCATACGGATGCGGTTGCCGATCCGCGAGCGCGCCCGCGGACGTTGGCGTCGCAACGACTGCTCAAGCCCCAGAAATGTTCGCATCAGGCCTGATTGTGCCGCTCCCAGCCCCCGGCATGAAGGGCCAACGGCAATTTGTTCTCAGGCTGCTTTGCGCGTCTGGCCCGCGGCAGCCCGAGGAGTCTTGTTGGCACCCATGAAGTTGTTGGGCAACGAGAGCCGAATGATTCGACGCCAAGCCGAGGCAACTTGCCGGGGAAATGACCCGGTTTCGTAGTGCAACTTGTGCCGATCGAAGATCGCTTTGACCTTGGGCGCCACCTCGGCGTACCTGTTGGAAGGCAGGTCGGGGAATAGGTGG